>CBJNAT010000318.1:0-4591 GCA_966434585.1 uncultured Gammaproteobacteria bacterium
TGCTGAGTGCCACGCACGAGATGCTTTGCGATCTCCCGATCGTCGAGGGTCCGCGCAGGAGCGATGTTCGCCTTCTCGGGCTTGCCCCGAGCAACGATGTCGACCAGGCGCTCCTCGATGTCATCGCTCACACCATTGCTGCGCCTGCTCCCGTACTCGAGTTGATCTCGCCAGATCTGAGCTCCGAGGAGGTCGAAGCTACTGCCGCCCAGGTGAATCCAGCGCTGATCTGCATGACCGCAGCGTCAGCACAGGGTCTGGCCGAGCTGCGGGGATTTTGCCGGCGTTTGCGCGCACGACTGGGGCACACGCGGCTGGTCGTTCTGCATCCAACCATCATCGGCATCGAGCTCAGCCGCGCCACTCAGCGCTTGCGCGACTGCGGCGCAGATACCGTCGTGAGTAGCGTGCACGAGCTGCTGGCCATCATCGGTGAGCTGCCTCGAGCCGATTCAGCCTCTGAGGCTTTGGCAGTCAACGACAGAGAAGTCCCGCTGCAGGCGGTCGAAGCGCCTTGATTCCGTGCATCTCTTCATCCGTTACTTTCGCGAGTTCAGCATCGGTTCGACGCTTTCGACCGGCGATATGCGCTTCGGTACGAGCACGCCGAAGGGTCGCTTGAAGGAAATGAAGACGCTGGAGCCATCCGCTGCCACGAGCGAGTGGCCGGCGCTCATCGACAAAGACGTGCTGCCCCACTGCAGGTTCTGACTCAATCCAACCAGCTCCACGCGCTCGCGCTCCCATGTGGTTTGCGTCGCATACGTGACCGCGAGGCTGCTCGTCTGGCCCGTCTTGACACCAAGACTGGCCAGGCTGCGGTCCATGATCGGATCGGCGGTCGTGGTGCTCGCAATCTCGCGGAACTCGCGGCTGCGGGTGCTCGTGCGCACCTTGAAGTTGAAAATCGAGCTTTCGTGGTCGAAGCCAAAGCGCGTGAGCCAGCCGGACCCCGTCGTCGCTTGGCTTTGCGCCAGCGCAACCGACGCAGTCCCGAGAGTGCCGACACGACGGCTCACACCGAGACCGAGCGCCGTGAGCTCGGAGCTCAAATACTCGCCATGACCTTCGACGACGAAACCGAGCGGTGCGCCGCAAACGACCGTGGTGTTTGCGAACAACGGGCCGTAATCATTGCTGGTGATCGCGAAGTCTTGCCGCACGCGACCGAGGCCGAACGAGAAGTCATCGCAACCCTCGCGCGCTGCGTTGAGGTACTGAGTGTCTGCGATGAGGGGTGCCGTAATGCTCTGCGACCGACCCAAGCTGTCGCGGGCGACGAACTTCACCGCATTCGCACCAGCCATGGTGACGCCGCCAGCGAGTCTGAGATTCTGCGGGCGTGGCGCACCCGCCGAGGCGAACAATGCGTCGCTTGCGGAAGGCAGAACGGCGATACCGCTGCTCGCCAGGTGCGGCGAGTCGATCAAATCGCGACGCCGTGCATCCGAACGTGTGCCGAATTGCAGACCTCCGAAGCGCACGGTGCTGCCCCACAGGCCGGCCGCGCTCACGCTGTCGCCGATGCGCCAAGCTTGATCGCTGTCTTCGCGTTGTTGCGTCCAGCTCGACTCCAGCCGTGTGACGCTTTCCGCCTTGGGATTGAGCGAAGTCACGAATTGCGAATCGACGATGCCGGCGTCAGCGAGAACGCGGGCATTCACGGTCGTGTAATCGCGATTCAGACGCTTGGTCTGGACGTCCACCGGCTTCACTTCGGCAACCGTCACCTGCCCGCGCGGCGTGCCCGTCGCGAGCTTCGTTTGCGCCAGCTCACGGGCGATCGCGACTTTGTCGTGCGGTCGTGGAGCGCTGGCACAGCCGGCCGCCGCCAGCACTGCTGTGCACGTGAATGTCAGCGTGAAGCTCTTCATGGCAGTTCGTCTTCTTTACAGCACCCGCTCGCTGCCTGCGCGGGCAAGTCTAAGAAACTCTGTGCGGTGTCGGAATCAGATATGCCCTGTCCGAGGACCGACCGCAACTATCGCACGCGCGTGCGTGCGTGCTGTGAACGATTCCGCGATTGCTACGGATCGAGCGCTTGGATTGGGAGGCGGAGGCCCGCCCGCGCCGCGAATGCGTCGATACGGTGCACGCATTGCGAGATGAAGATCGGGTTGGCTGACCATCCGATGCTCGAGTCGCGGCACGAGGCGGAGCTGGTAGCGAATGCGTCCGCGCAGGGGCACGCGGTCGGCGGCATGGACGGCAGCGCCGCATGGGGTCGCTGACGATCAAACCAGGCGTTTTCGCAAGAGCGAATGTCCCGCCCTATGTCAGTCAGGACTTTCGCGCACCACTTCGAGGCGCTGGGCGCTGCGCGCGGGCCTCGCTCCCTTCCGAGCGATTCCTTTTTGCAAAGGGGTAGGCCGTCGTGACGGCGCCTCGCGGCGGGATGTAGAGCGACAGCGACACCGTCGTCGCGAGAATCGTCACCGTGCCAAGCAGCGACCACAACACCGGGATCTTGTAGACGTCCACGAGCAGCATCTTCATGCCGATGAAGATCAGCACCAGAGCAAGCCCGTAAGAGAGCAAGTGGAACCGCTCGTGCAGGCCAGCGAGTAGGAAGTACATCGCGCGCAGCCCAAGAATCGCAAACGCGTTCGATGTCAGCACGATGAAGGGATCGAGCGTGATCGCGAAGATCGCCGGGATCGAATCCACAGCGAAGATCACATCCACGATGGCGATGAGGAGAATCACGACGAAGAGTGGCGTGGCCATGCGCACGCCCGCCACGCGGGTGAAGAATCGCTCGCCATCGTAGTCCGGCGCGATCTTCATGCGCCGTCGTAGCCACCGCAGTGCGGGATTTGCTTCGAGATCCGGCTCTTGCCCGGCAGCCCACCACATCTTGATGCCCGTGAACACGAGGAACGCGCCGAAGACGTACAGAATCCAGTGAAACCGCGCGATCATCCAGGCGCCGACGAGAATCATGACGGTGCGCAGTGCCAACGCGCCGAGAATGCCGATCATCAGTACGCGCTTCTGATACTCGGCCGGGACCGAGAAGTACGTGAAGACCATCAAGAAAACGAAGATGTTGTCGACGGCGAGCGCCTTCTCGACCAGGTACCCTGTAATGAACTCGAGTGCCTTGTCGTTGGCGACGGCACGCGCGGCGGCTTCGGAACCCGTGCCTCCCAAAAACCACCACAGCCAAGCGACGAACACGAAGCTCACGGCGACCCAGATGACGGACCAGATGGCCGCCTCGCGCAGCGAGACTTTGTGCGCGCCTTGTTTGCTGAGTGCGAAGAAGTCGACGAGAAGTGCGACGAACACGAAGGCCACGGAGAGTGACCACATCAGCGGAGTGGCAATGGACATCAAGAGTTTTCTCGACGCCGGTGACGCGGCCGGCCGTTGCACGAGACTGCCCTTGAAGTCTTGCCATTCATGCATGCATGAACCGCAGTGCCGAGCCGATCGGGCGTTGCGCCGCCGCGCGAGGCTGTGTTGACGACACTGCGGAAGCGCCCGTCGATCAAGCAACGTGCGCTTCGGCTACTCCCTTCGTGAGTGGCTGGAATTAAAGCTTGCGGCTCGCGACTGCGTCAACGGTTACACGGATCTATCCTCTGGTGACGACGTTTTCGTGGGGAAAGTTGCTAACTGAGGGAACTTCTCATGCATTCCGTCGCCGTGCTCGTGGGTAGTCTGCGCCGCGATTCCGTCAACAAGAAGCTCGCGCATGCGCTCGGCAAGCTGGCCAGCGCCCGTCTGGAGTTTCGTTTCGTGGAGATCGGCGACTTACCGCTCTACAACGAAGACCTGTGGAGCCAGCCGCCAGCGAGCGTACTGCGATTCAAACAGCAGATCGAAGCGGCGGATGCCGTGCTGCTCGTGACACCCGAGTACAACCGAGGCACCACGCCCGCGATGAAGAACGCCATTGATTGGGGTTCGCGGCCGCCCGGGAAGAGTTCCTGGCCAGGCAAGCCGCTCGCCATCGCGGGCGCGACTCCCGGCGCGATCGGGACTGCAGTGGCTCAGTCGGACCTGCGGGAGTCGATGTTGACGCTCGGGACGGTGGTGATGGGGTTGCCGGAGTTGTATCTCACCTTTAAGGAAGGCTTGATCGATGAGCATCACGAAGTCACGGATGAGAACACGCGGAAGAAGCTGGCGGGTTACGTGGATCAGTTTGTCGCGTGGGTGGAGCGTCATTGCAAATGATCTGAACGAATTCGCCTTGCGGAATCACACAGCGCGCGAGCTCGTGGAACGGCCTGCCCTCGAGATGCGCGCGAACGGCTGCAATGGGGCCGCCGTGCGTGATGACCACGACATGAGTGACACGAGGCAAAGCAGTCCACGCCAGCACCGCGCGCTTCGCGAGCTCATGCGTGGTCTCGCCACCGCCCGGCCGATAGGAGTGCGGATGCGTGAGCATGCCCTCCATCTCATCGCCGGATTCGCGCCAGATGGAATGCCAGCTGCGGCCTTCCCAGCCACCAAAGTCGCGTTCCATCCAGCGACCGTCGACTCTAGGCTGTAAGCCGTTGAGCCGACCGATCTCGTCAGCCAGAAAGCGCGCTCGCTCGAGACCGGAGTGCAGCACGGTATCGATCGGGTCTGCAGC
>CBJNAT010000319.1:0-4585 GCA_966434585.1 uncultured Gammaproteobacteria bacterium
GTCTCAAGAGGACCAAACACCTTCTGGACGATCTTGTGCGAGAGACCAGAGTTCAGGGCCCAGAAGAACCCCACATGCACGGCCACAATGGCGATAAAGGCCAGACTACGGTTGGAAATGAACGAAGCATCTGCAGCGTGGGCCATGCGATTGCGCCTGTATCGCGGGGTCTGACGATGCCCCGTCTAACAATGAATGTATGGATATGAGTGTCGTTCGTGAGTATGCGCACTGTGCATACACGCCCCCGTTTCACAGGCGGAACGGACAGCTCATGACGTTTGTGGAGAATTGACTCTGTTTGATTCGCTTCTCAACGTCACGGTCATCGTAGACCGCGGAAACGGGCGCAAGGTATAAAGTTTCTCCATGGAAGGCAAGCACCTCGGTTGATCGGACCAGCGCATCGATCACTATGGTCCGCGCTCGACAGGGGTGAGCACGCCTCACGCACCAAACCCGCGCAAAAAAAAGCCTTAAACACGCGTCGAGTTCCGCACGATCGCAACGAATGCGCCGGGTGAGAGACCACAAACGATACCAACCCTGCTTAGGTTTGTGTTCTGCGAATCTCTCAGCGGCCAAGCAAACCTTCTATGCAGGATCAGCACAACGCGGAAAGTTGCCGCAGTAACAGCTTCGACTGCAGCCGCGTCGCGGTGTTCTAGTCGAGCTTGATCGAGCACTCTGTTGCGCGCCGTTTCACTCGTGCCGCCAACGCAACAGTTCGTCATCTGGTGGTATGCGCGTGGGCGATGCGAACGAGTTGGCGGTTGCACAAGTGCAACAAGCGGCTGATCCGCCTGAGTGCTCTAAGGGGCGCTCTCTGCAACGAGTAGCTCGTCGAGCCGCGCCAGTCGCTCCGGGGTACCGATGTCAAACCATCGTCCTGCGTAGAGCTGTGCACCTGCTCGGCCTGTGCGGATCGCATGCAGCATCAGCGGCAGCAACTTGAATACACCGGGCTGACAGTCCACGAACAATTCAGGCCGATACACACCCACACCGGAGAAGGTGTAGCGGAGCCGCCCGTCCTCGCGCAGGCGATCCCCTTCCAGCGCGAAGTCACCTCGCTGATGTTGCGGCGGATTGGGCACCATGACGAGGTGCGCCAAGTCGTTCGGCTGCAGTGCATCGCGCAATGACGCGAACGGCAGATCGGTCCAGACATCGCCGTTCACGACCAAGAAGGGCTCAGGACCCAGCAATGGCAACGCGCGATGAATCCCCCCGCCTGTCTCGAGTGCGCCCGGCCGTTCATCGCTATGGCTCACACGCACTCCATACCGCGACCCATCGCCGACGTGCGCGCGTATTTGCTCGCCGAGCCATGCATTGTTGATGACGATGTCGGAAAAGCCGGCTCGCTGCAGACCTTCGATGTGATAGTCGATCAGGGGCTTGCCGCCTACCCATAACAATGGCTTTGGCGTGCGGTCGGTGAGCGGGCGCATGCGCTCGCCGCGACCTGCGGCCAGTATCATCGCGCGCATGTCCATCAGCCCTTCGCGGCCGTGATGCGGTCGGCTAACGGCAGAATGCGGTCGTTAATGAGGCATCGCAAAAATGCGAGCTGTGGATAGGCCGCGGAGACGGTGTAGACGTAATCGAGTGTGCGCGGAATGTCTTTGAGATAACCGGGCTTGCCATCGCGATGCCAAAGGCGCGCGAAGATCCCGATCGCTTTGAGATGACGCTGCACGCCCATGAGATCGAACCAAGACATGAACTGCGCTTCCGTGCTGCCCACCGCAAGGCCCGCAGCTGCAGCCTGCGAGCGGAAACTCGATGCCCATCCGCGTACCTGTTCGATGGGCCACGCGACATAGCAATCTCTCAAGAGCGACACCAGGTCATAGGTGATGGGGCCAGACACTGCATCCTGGAAGTCGAGGATCCCCGGCGTGGCGCCATAGCGCGCGCCATCGCCGACCATCAGATTCCGCGAGTGATAGTCGCGATGCACGAACACCTTCGTCTGCTCGAGTGCCGCGTTCGCGAGCGCATCGAACGTCAACTGCAGCTGACGCTCTTCGTCGCTGGAAAATTGGATAGCCAGGTGCTTCGTGCAGAACCAATCAGGAAAGAGCCGCATCTCTCGGTGCAACAGTTCGGCGTCGTACTGCGGCATCTGCGCTGCGTACCGATGACCGCCGGCCTGAATACTAACCAGCGCCTCGATGGCATCGGCATAGAGCCGCGGAGCCACTGCAGGCTGCGCGAGCTCCGCTAGATAAGTGCGCGAACCCAAATCGGTGTTGAGTAGAAATCCCTCTTCGAGATTGCGATGGAGAATGCGTGGGGCGTTCACTCCGATCTCGTTCAGCATGCCGGCGATGGAGATGTACGGCCGCATGTCCTCCTTCTCCGGCGGAGCGTCCATGGCGATCCAGGTCTGCTCACCTCGAGTGACTCGGAAATATCGGCGAAAGCTGGCATCGGCAGAAGCCGGGGCAATGGTCGACGCGTTGTCGCCGAAGATCTCAGCAACCCAGCCTGCGAGTCGGTGCAAACGTGGATCTACGCTGTGGGTATCGGAGTGGGGGCATCCGGCCGGTGCTGACATGCAGGAATTTCTCTCTCGCAATTGCAGCCACTGAAGTTGGGCGCAGCTCATTATAATGAGCCGGGATGACTCGCCCTGCTCACCACCTCACAAGAACCAACGAACGAATGCGGGGACGAGCCCTCTTCACACTGTGCCTCGGTCTATGCGCGGGTCCCATCGCGTACGCACAGGAGTGTCCTGCATCACGCTCGAAGCCTGCGACGCTCGCCCGCTCATCACTGTCGCAAGAGGAACAGAAAGACAGTGATGGCCAGGAGGTCACCGTCCGCAGTCGCGGCGCCGAGATTGGACTAGCCGAGGGCAGCACCTATGCATTGCAGGGTCAGGTCACCATAGAACAGGGTGACCGCAAGCTGACGGCCGAAGACGCTCGATACAACCCAGCCACGGGTCAGTTCAGCGTGCGCGAGGGCGTGCAATATCAAGACCCTTCCGTAGAGGTCAGCGGAACCGATGCGCAATTCGATACGCAGGGCGGAGTCACCTTCGAAAATGCGCAATTCCGCTTGAAGGAGCGGGCCGCACGCGGCTCCGCGGACCAGATAGAGCTGCATCGGGATGGCAAGGTGCATCTGGGTAAGGTCCGCTACACGTCCTGCCCGCCAGGCTCCAACGACTGGCTGCTCACCGCTTCCGACATCGACATCGATCAGCGGCAAGGCACGGGCTATGGACGCGGTGTGCGCCTCGATTTCCAGGGGGTGCCGATCCTGTACATGCCGTTCATTTCCTTTCCCGTCGGGGACGAACGCAAATCGGGGTTTCTCTTCCCGACATTGGGCACCACTTCCCGCAGCGGTACCGAGTTCGGCGCGCCCTGGTACTGGAATATCGCGCCGAACTATGACGCAACGTTCACGCCCACCTACTACTCCCGCCGCGGTGCGCGTCTGGACACGGAGTTCCGCTATCTTGCGGATGTTGGCGAGGGCATTCTCGACATCGACTATTTGCCGGACGACCAGGAGCAGGGCGACGCTCGCAGCTTCATTACTTGGCAGAACACGAGCGACTTCACCGACCACCTGCGCATGACGATCGACGCCGCGAATGCGAGCGACGACGAGTGGTTCGAGGACTTCGGCGCCGGCCCCGAAGGCACGAGCGTCAACTATGTCGGCCGTGCAGTGGGGCTGACGTATCTGGACCAGATCTGGCGGGTAACCGCCTTTGCGCAGAACTTCCAGACGATCGACAGCTCGATCCCGAGCGAGCTGCGGCCCTACACGATCTCTCCTCAATTGGGCGTCAGCGCGCGACTGCCGCAAGCCGCGTACGGCTTGAGCTTCGACTTCGACGGCGAGATCACAAACTTCACCCGCAACGATGGTTTGACGGGCGTCCGCGCTGATTTCGCGCCTGAGGTCAGCATGCCGTTGCGGCGCCCCGGCTATTACCTCACGCCGACCATGGCGTGGCACTACACGACTTACAACTTGAACGATCGACCGGCCGACACGCCTGCCAGTCCTTCGCGCACCGTACCCGAGCTCAGCCTGGACACCGGTCTCGCCTTCGAGCGGCTGTGGGGCTCGAAGCATCGACGTGTGCAGACGCTGGAACCGCGCTTGCGCTACCTATACGTCCCGTATCGCAATCAGAACGATCTGCCCGTCTTCGACACGCACCCTGCCGATCTCAATTTGGTGCAGCTATTTCGCACCAACCGCTACGTCGGGCTCGATCGCATCAGCGATGCGAACCAGCTGAGTGTCGGAGTCACCTCACGTTTGTTCGATGCGCAGAATGGCCGCCAGTACATCTCCGGCACCATCGGCCAGGCCATTTACTTCCGCGATCCGCGAATCCGGCTGCCGGGCGAGTCGATCGATGACAACCGGAGCTCTGATCTCATCGGCGAACTGGGCGTCACCGCGTTCCAAAACTGGAACGTGCGCTTGGGTGTGCAGTGGGATCCCGGACAAGCGCGCAGCGAAAAAGGTGACGTTCTACTGCAGTACTCGCCAGACCACGATCGCGTCATCAACCTCGGCTACCGCTTCCGCCGCAAGCCGC
>CBJNAT010000320.1:0-4583 GCA_966434585.1 uncultured Gammaproteobacteria bacterium
AGGGCACTCCTCACTCCGCTCTGCGATACACCAACGTGTACTTCAGCGGCTGAGGCAACTGCCCGCTCGTGACGGTGACGTCCAAATACAGGCGCTGCGCACCTTCATGCCACCGGAACATGTTCACGCGCGTGCCATCCTCCGCCTTGTAAGTCTGCAGCAGCTGCTCGCTCTGCCGTGCGGCTGAAACGTCGAATACCTCGCCGTCTTCGCGAGTCCACTTCACCGGAGCGCCATTCGCCGGCATGCGGATTGGTTTGCGCTCGTCATACGTGATCTCGTAGTCCGAGCCGGTGCGTGCGAGATGGATGCGCTGATACGCGGTATTGGTTTTCTTCAGGCGATTGCGAGCAATGGGCCGCTTGATGAAGTTCATCTTGTCCACGGCCGTTTCAATCGCGGCGGCAATGTCCGCGCTCTGAGCGGGGACGAGCACATACGTGCCTTGCAGCCCGAACGCCTCATCGGCCCACGCGGCAGGCGCGATCAGCAGCGCAATCCCCCAAGCCCAGACGATCGTCTGGCACAGCTTCCTGGTCATGACTCGCTCCGATCGTTGTTGTCCTGGAGCGAATACTCGGCCTCGTAAGCGCGGCTTGTCTATGCCAAGCAAGGCGGCGGTTTCGCCCTGCAGCGAACGGGAACTCTCTGGAAATACGGATCAACCGTTAGCGACTTTCGCTTCCGGTTCTGTGTCGCTGGTCTTGGCTGCGGGAACGAGCTTCAGCTCGATGCGTTTGCTGAGTCGCGGGAGGGGTTCGGTGCCGTGCAAGTACTGCTGCGTGTTCGCGAGCCAGCGCTCGATGTGCTTGCGAAATCGCTCGATCGCACGTTCGCGGAAGACGACGAGCCCATGGCCGTCATACATCTGCGCTTGCACAGGTGACACGTGATACCACCACTGCATGCGATCGAGCCGCTCGCCGTTGTAGAAATTCAGCGAGATCGAGAAGCGTCGGCCACGATGCGTGGGTTCGACTTCAGCGCAAGCGAAGTAGTCCTCGAGTGCGCGCGGCAGTTCGATGAGCGACATTCGACAATGGTGCGGAAAAGGATGACGACCGATCATAGCGATTGGACTGTCGAGCTGTCACGACAAAAAGCTTTACAGCTGGGGCATGAGGCCAGGGACAATGAGTGGAGCGATCTCTTGCCCACGCCCCATGTCCCAGGTCCCACGCCCGTGCGAAGCAACCTTGTTCACGCCTGGTGCGTTTCAACTCAACCGCGCACGCCAAAGGAGCACGCCATGTCCAACGTATACAAAACTGTGGAGATCGTGGGCTCTTCCCCCACGGGTGTGGACGACGCCATGCGGCAGGCTGTCGAAAAGGCATCGAAGACACTGCACAACCTCGAGTGGATCGAGGTCATGAGCGTTCGCGGCCACATCCAGGATGCGAAGATTGCGCACTTCCAGGTCACGATGAAGATCGGTTTCCGCTTGGAATGAACGTCGGCGCTCCCGCGCCGCCATAGCGAAACGGATCGAAGCGACTGGCGAGCAAGATAGCCCAGGCCGTTGCGCACGTACTCGGCAGCGGATTGGCCTGCCAGCCGAATGGCACGAACATGCGGCGGCTGGCATACAGATAGGGTAACGAGCGCTGCGGGATCAGCTCGGCGTAGCGAGCGGGCTTGCCGGCGAAATCGGTTTGCGCGTAACGATCGTAACGAAGCGTTTGCAAGCCTTTGGACATCGAAGCTTCATCGGCTCGCAACGAGCGGACATGCGACCGTGCAGCGGTCGTGTTCGCTTGGCTGTAATACTCCAGGAGCCGTCGCACGAGCGTGATCGCTCCGGCAGTCCACTCCGACGACAACACGCCGTCGCGATACACGCCACTCGCATCCCGCCCATTGCCGTCGATGTCTGAAAAGCCGACACCCCACAACTCGCGGTTTCTGCCGTAACCACCCCAGGCTTTCACGCGCTCCCAAGCCTGATACGCGGCGCCGTCGCCGAACCAGGCATCGATGCGTTGCGGCCCGAGCGCCGCAATGGTCCACGTATTGGCATCGACAGCGCGCGGTGAGAGCACCGGCTCCCATGGATGGGGCCGTTCCGGATCGTTGGCATAGCCACCTTGCACGAATTCCCCCTCACGCCACGCCGCCTGCTTGAAGAATGCGTGCAATCCAGCGGTCGTACGCCCATCGGCAAAGCGGCCGCCTTCGATCATCGTGCGGACGAGCTGCAGGGCATTGCGAGCTTCTACTCGTTGCGAGGATGACAACGCGCCGTGTTGCAGTTGCGCCTGTAGCGTGCCGCCCAGTACCTGCAAGCCCGCATACAACGAAGCATTGTTCTCGACGGAAACGAAGTACGGGCTGACCAACGTGCGTCCTTGATTGGCGAACGTGCCGCTCGGCGAGTAATACACCCCGCCCATGGCGGACTGCATGGCCGCGAATGTCTGCAACACCTCCAGCGCGTTGCGGAGGGCGATGTCATCCCATGGCACGAATTTTTGCTGTCGTTCGACGATGTGCTGCAGATAGGCAGCGTGCAGCGGCCCCAAGAGAAAGGCCCATGCGTTCTCGCCGGTGAACGGTTTCCAATCCGTCCAGGTGATGCGACCCGGCGCATATTCCGATCGTCCCGGCGGAATGCCTCGTGCGGTGATCAGTTCTGCATAGCGCGACTGTGCCAAGGGGTCAGGCGCGATGTAACCATCCGAGTGCATGCGAAATGCGTAGGCACGCACCGGGTTCTTGATGGGCTTGCCGTTGTACGCAAAGGTCGAGCCGTTCGTGAGCGCGCGTTTCGCAGTATCACGCAGCAGCGCGTTCTGGCCGCTCACGAGCTCGTACACGTTGACGCCGGCCGCGAATCCATGCTGTACAGCCCCCAGCATGACTGCGATTTGCCACGTGGCAGCGTCGTAAATGTTGCTGCCGTTGTGCGTGTTCACACGCTCCACTTGCAGCGCCGCGCCCGGCCCTTCGGCCGGTGTGAGCGAGTAATCGCCGGGGTTGTAAACGTCAGTCACGGCGCAACGACGATCCGGCCACGCACACACGTACGCACCCCAGTAGTCGGCCGTGGAGAAGAAACTGAAAGGGTACGACCTGCCCTTCGACTCGCCGCTCGCGATCTGACCGAGCGCGCCGTGCGCACCTGAACGCGAAGAGACGAGGAAGCGATAGGTTTCGGCGAGTTTCACGTCCTCAGCCGATGCGCACAGCGGCATGACAAGCAGTGCGGCGAGGACTGATCGGATGGCCTGTGTGACGATCATCCCTGAGAGCGTTCCATGCGGCTTTCCGGTTCCTTCGTCCTACTACTCGACTCCCACACACTCGCGTAACACAGATTCAACCGTTACACCCACTTCGATACCGTAGCGCTCGCGCAGCCACTGCATGTTCAAGACGTGCAGTTCGTTATCCGGGTCGTAGCGATTGAGGAAGATGAACGTCGGCAGAGCGTGTATCGCTGTCAGCGACAGGCGCACGGCGTTGAGGGTACCGAGCCCCGCATCGGCGACGAGCAGCACCGTATCGACCTGCAAGCGATGGACCAGATCGACACTGTCGGCATCGTGAGCGAGCGGCGAGCGTGGGCCGCCTACCGTTTCGATGAAGACACGCTCCGTGCCGAGCGGCCACGTGATCTCGCGCAGCACGTCTTGAAAGCGGATATGTGGCCGGCCGAGCACGTCGGCAGCCATCGGCGGCGCCACGGGGATGGGATAGGAGCGATGCGAAGGACACACCAGCGCGGTGTCTTCACCGCTTGCCTTTGCCAGCAGATCCGCATCGGTTGGCCCTTGTTGCGGATCGAAGGACTGCACCGGTTTGCGGGCTGCCACCGTGAGACCTCTTGCCCGAGTGGCTTCGAGGATGCGCGACAGCACCCAGGTCTTGCCGACTTCTGTATGCGTACCGAGCACGCCGATGACGCGAGTGGGACTGGGCATGGATCAGGGATGCACGTGAGGCTGCAATGCAAGGAGCAGGCGATCGATCATCGCCGGTGTGTGCGCGGCTGACAACGTCACGCGCAACCGGGCCGTGCCCTGCGGAACGGTCGGAGGGCGTACGGCAGGCACATAGAGCCCCTGTGCGAGTAAATCCGCTGCTGCACGCAGTGCAGCCGTATCCGTGCCCAGAATGATCGGCACGATCGGCGATGGATGGTTGGCGCGAACGCGATCGACGTTGTCACGCAAGCGACGGCGGAGTGCAGAACCCTCGGGGCTCATCATGATGCGCACGGCCGCAAGCGCCGCAGCCGCATCGGCCGGAGCAAGTCCGGTCGTGAAGATGAAGGATCGCGCCCGATTCACCAGCAGTTGGATCATGACTTTCGAACCCGCAACCCAGCCGCCTTGCGAGCCCAAGGTCTTGGACAACGTGCCAACATGAAGCACGTGATCGGCATTGACGCCGAGATCGGGACCGAGCACCGCGTGTGCTTCGTCGATCACGAGCAAGGCATCGTGGCGCGCGCACAGCGCGACGAGCTCGGCGAGCGGTACCGTATCGCCGTCCATCGAGAAAACAGTATCCGTCACGACGAGTTTGCGCGTATTGGTCGCCTGCAGGAGCTGGTCGAGCTGCGCGATGTCGACGTGTCG
>CBJNAT010000321.1:0-4579 GCA_966434585.1 uncultured Gammaproteobacteria bacterium
GCTACCGGCTAACTCCCATGTCCGCCGCCTCGCACGCTCTCGTGGACTTGCCCTCCCAAATGAACGAGTTGGGTCGCGCCGCCGTGGCTGCGTCGCACGAGCTCGCGCTTGCAGTTACCGAGCGCAAGAACGCCGCTCTGCGAGCCATGGCAGCGGGCCTTCGTCAGCAACGCGAAGCCCTGCTCGCGGCCAACAGGCTCGACGTGAAACAAGCGACCGAGCGGGGTATCTCGGGCGCGATGCTCGATCGCTTGCTGCTGGACGATAAGCGGATCGAGGCGATGGCCCGTGGTATCGAAGAGATCGTCGCATTGCCCGATCCGATCGGCAGCGTCATCGCCGAGTGGACGCGCCCCAACGGTTTGCGAATTCAGCGCGTGCGGGTGCCTCTGGGCGTGGTCGGGATCATTTACGAGAGTCGCCCCAACGTGACGGCCGATGCAGGTGCGCTGTGCCTCAAATCCGGCAATGCCGTGATCCTGCGAGGCGGTTCCGAAAGCTTCCATTCCAGTCGTGCCATTCACGCGTGTCTGCAGGATGGGCTGGAGTGTGCGGGGTTGCCGCGCGCCGCCATTCAGCTCGTGCCGACCACGGATCGTGCCGCTGTGGGTTACATGCTCGCCTCCATGAACGACTACATCGACGTCGTCGTGCCGCGCGGCGGTAAGAGCCTAGTGGCGCGCGTTCAGCAGGAGGCGCGTGTGCCCGTCATCGGCCATCTCGAAGGCAACTGTCATGTGTATGTCGATCGAGACGCAGACATCGAGATGGCGAAGGCGATCGTGCATAACGCGAAGCTTCGTCGTACTGGGATCTGCGGTGCCGCCGAAACGGTGTTGTTCGATCGCGGCGGGATGGACAAGACGCTCGCACCGGTCGTGCGCTTGCTGCTCGATGCGGGTTGCGAGGTGCGCGGCGATGAAACCGTGCGCGCGGTCGATCCTCGCGTGAAAGCGGCGACAGAAGAGGATTGGTCGACGGAATATCTCGATGCGATCATCGCGGCCCGCGTGGTGGACGGTATCGATGCCGCGCTCGAGCACATCGAACGCCATGGCTCTTCCCATACGGATGCGATCGTCACGAACAATGCCGAGACCGCGGAGCGCTTTTTGAACCGCCTCGACAGCGCGATCGTGCTGCACAACGCCTCGACGCAGTTCGCTGACGGGGGCGAATTCGGGATGGGCGGGGAAATCGGCATCTCCACGGACAAGTTCCACGCACGCGGTCCCGTCGGGGTCGAACAACTCACCAGCTACAAGTACGTCGTGCGCGGCAATGGACAGGTACGTTCCTAGATGACGAAGATAAGTTTCCCGGTGCTCAAAGCCTGCCGACGGTTGCTAGTTCTTCTCTGTTTCGTCTGGCCCGCGTGGGCGCAAACGACCGGCGAGCCACTCATCGATACGCTCGAAGCCGAAGTACAGAAAGCACGCGAACAGGATGTAGCTGCGCTCTCTCCCAATGCATTCGCCGCGGCAGCAGACGCGCTTGCGGCGGCTCGCGAGGATTTGCAGAAGGGTCGCAAGGCCGATCGCATCCGGGAACGCGCGAGTGAGGGTCTTGTCAGCATTCGCAAGGCGAACGAGACGGCGGTGCGCGCCCGCGAAACATTTGCCAGCATGGTGCGCACTCGCAACGATGCGCTCGCCTCTAAACCCGCCCAGTACTCGCCCGACAAGTGGGCGAGCGCCGATGAGCGTTTTCGCGACGCGATGTCGCGTTTCGAAAAAGGCGATACGGAAGCGGCGCAACGTCGCGGGGCCGAGTCCGAAGTGCTCATGCGCGATGCCGAGCTCGACGCGATCAAGAACCGCGTGCTTGGCCAGGCTCGCAAGTTGATCGCGCAGGCACGGGACGCAAAGGTGGCGGATGTAGCGCCGCAAACGCTATCGAATGCGGAGCGGTTGCTGCTTCAGGCCGACCAGGAGATCTCGCGCAACCGCTACGACTTGTCAGTGCCTGAGTCGCTCACTCGCGAGGCGGAGTACGAAGCGCGCCATGCGACGTATCTCGCTCAGCTCATCCGCGACACGCTCAAGAAGGAGAAGGACGGCCAGCACGGCATGGAGGCACTGCTCCTGGCGTACGAAGCGCCTCTGCAGCAGATCGCGGTGGAGGTGAATACGACGGCGCGCTTCGATGGCAGTGCGCAAACCGCGATGCAGTCGATTCTCGCAAGCGTGCAACAACGAACTCAGGAGCTGACTCGAGCCAAGGCGGACCTCGATGACCGCAACGCCGAGATCACCGAGCTGCGTGCCCAGATGCAGCGCTTGGAAGATCGCCTCGGCGGGGTTTCCGAAGAGCGCCTCGCGTTGCAGCGCCGGGTCGCCGAGCAGGAGGCGTTGCGCGCCAACTCAGCCGCTATCGAAGCTTCGTTCTCGCCGAGCGAAGCACGAGTCTATCGCCAAGGCGACGACGTCGTGCTCTCGCTCACCGGCATCAACTTCGGCGTCGGCCGTAGTACCGTTGCGGCGGCGAGCGAACCGTTGTTGAAGAAGGTGCAGGACGCTATTGCGCGCTTCCCGGGTGCGTCGGTCGTGGTGGAAGGTCATACCGACTCGAACGGCACGGAATCGCAAAATCTCCTGCTGTCCCAAGACCGTGCCGATGCGGTCAAGGACTATTTGGTCCGCAACGCGGGCGTGAATGTCGAGCGCATCACCTCCATCGGCTACGGCGAAGCGCGGCCCGTCGCGCCGAACGAAACGGCCGAAGGCCGCGCGCGCAATAGGCGCATCGATTTGATCATTCGGACGACACGGTAAGGCCTGGCTTGAGGCCTGAGGCCTGAGGCTTGAGGCTTGAGGCCAGACGTGCTTTCCTGCTCACGCCTCACGCCTCACGCCTCACGCCTCACGCCTCACGCCTCGAACTCCACCATGCCCACTCTCTACGGCATCAAGAACTGCGACACCATGAAGAAGGCGCGCACGTGGCTCGAGGAGCATGGCGTCGCTTATGAGTTTCACGACTACAAGACGGCAGGGATCGATCGCGCGCATATCGAGCGGTGGGTCCAAGCGGTGGGTTGGGAAACGCTGTTGAATCGTGCGGGTACCACTTTTCGGAAGCTGCCGGAAACCGAGCGCGAGAATGTCACCGCAAGCCGCGCGATCGAGCTGATGCTCGCGCAACCATCTATGATCAAGCGTCCCGTGCTCGAGAGGAACGGTCGTATCTGGGTGGGGTTCAAGCCTGAGACCTACGAAACCGCGTTCCCGGCGAAGCGCTGAGCTCGCAGGAACCCGCGGACCGCAATACTAGTTCTGCGACCACTGCGTCTGACCGATCCGAGGTTCGGTATGGCGGCGGACAACCGCGCCCCAATCATGCAACTCTCCCCGCCGGGCGCGCTATCGCGCCGGCCCGGCAAGCGGCTGTTTATCGGCGGCGAACACAACCTACGGCGTACGCTCGTATTGCGCGGCCTTGCGGTGATTGGCTTGTACTTCGCTGTCGTGCTCATGTTCTGGGTCGATCGCGACGGTCTCAAGGACCACTTGGATGGGCACATCAGCTTCACGGACGTCATCTACTTCGCGGCCGTCACGGTCACTACGGTGGGTTATGGCGACATCGTGCCCATCACTCCGGCCGCGCGCACGATCGATGCGGTGCTCGTGACGCCCATCCGACTATTCATCTGGCTCATCTTTCTCGGCACTGCGTATCAACTGGTGCTGCAACGCTTCATCGAGGATCTGCGTATGCGCGCTCTGCAAGCGAAGCTCAGCGGTCACGTCATCGTCTGCGGCTACGGTCACTATGGCAGGTGCGCCGCTGCTGAGCTGGTCGCGCGCGGACTCGACCGCAAACAAATCGTTGTCATCGAACCCGATCAGGCGCGCGTCGAGGAAGCGGCTGAGAGGGGTTACATCGGCCTGCTCGGAGATGCGAGTCGCGAAGACCGATTACGTGAAGCGAGTTTGCCCACCGCTCGCGCGATCTTCGTGTGCACAGCGCGCGATGATACGAACGTGCTGATCGTGCTCACGGCGCGGCACCTCTCGCCGACCGTCCGCGTGGTTGCGCGCGTGGAGGAAGCCGAGAACGAGAAGCTGCTCAAGCAGAGCGGTGCGAACGCCACGGTGCTGCCGTCGCAGGTCGGGGGCATCCTCATGGCCGGCTCGCTCGATACGGCCGCATTACTTCAGTACGTGATGGATCTCGTGACTGCTGGCGGTCGAGTGATGCTCGTCGAGCGCGATGCGGACGCGGCAGACGTTGGCAAGTTGCCGAGCGAGCTCGCCAACGTCGTGCTCGTGCGGCTGACGCGAGGCGGTGAGGAAATCGAACTGACATCGCCGCACGCGCGGATCATGCGCGGAGACCATCTCGTGTTGATCGCACCGGGAGCACGCAGCAGCGATTGAGCGCAGCCGCGCCGAGTCACTCGCGCAGCAACCGTGCCAGCACGAGGTTGTCGTTCTCGTCGAGATGCGTGAAGCGGATGCCGATGCGGAAGGTCGCTCCGGCGCAAATGGGCTCCCCCGTCTGTCCTTCGGCCGCCAGCATTACCCGTTTTCCGCCGATGAACATCGATAAGGTGATCGTGCAGGCTTCGTTCTGC
>CBJNAT010000322.1:0-4579 GCA_966434585.1 uncultured Gammaproteobacteria bacterium
CGACGTGTTCCTGGACAACGGCTACACCAAGGAAGAAATGAAGATGTTCTGGGAAACCCAGAAGATCCTCGAGGACAAGAACATCGTCGTGAACCCGACGGCCGTGCGGGTGCCGGTGTACGTCGGTCACTCCGAAGCGGTGCACATCGAAACGCGCCGCAAGCTCACGGTGACCGAGGCGACCGAGCTGCTGAAGAAGGCGCCGGGCGTGGTAGTCATCGATGAGCGCAAGCCTGGCGGGTATCCCACAGCCGTGACCGAAGCAGCCGGCAAGGATCCGGTCTACGTCGGTCGCATCCGCGAGGACATCTCGCACGAGCGCGGCCTGGATCTGTGGATCGTCAGTGACAACGTTCGTAAGGGCGCGGCGCTGAATAGCGTGCAAATCGCTGAAATCTTGGTGAAAGATTATCTCTAAGCTATAGTCCGCGCCGGTTGACCACGGTCGTTATGTAAGGCGCTCGCACGCCTGTTCGCCCAAGACGATCGCGACCACAGGCGCCGACAGGACACTCTCCGGGGAGAGCTGATGACAAGACTCACACCGCGGCTGCTGTTGATGGGGGCATTGCTATCGCCGGCGACGCTTTACGCGTTGGGGCTTGGCGAGATCCATCTGAACTCCGCGCTCAACCAGCCGCTCGATGCGGAGATCGATCTCATCGCGCCCACTCAGGAGGAGCTGACCAGTCTCAAGGTCAGCATCGCGAGCAGCGAGACGTTCGCCCGCTACGGTTTGGATCGTCCGCAGTTCCTGTCGTCGCTGCGCTTCGAGGTCGGCCGGGGCAAGGACGGCGCGAGCGTCATCCGAGTCAGCTCCACGCGTTCGATCACCGAGCCGTTCGTGACGTTGCTCGTCGAGGCCAGTTGGGCGCGCGGTCGCCTGTTGCGCGAATACACGGTTCTGTTGGATCCCCCGGTGTTCATGCCGGGCGAGAAGGAAGCGCCAGCCGTCGTGCAGGCGCCGAAATCGGGTGCGGTCAGTGAAGGACGCATCGCCCGTGAACCCGCACCACAGGCTCAGCCGGTGCCGGCGCCACAACCCGCGCCGCAACCTCAGCCTCGCACCGAAGTGACGCCAGCTCCGTCGTCTGTCGCTGAACAAGGCGACTCGCAGCTGGCGGGCGGTAGCAGCTACACGGTCCAGAACAACGACACCCTTTATCGTATCGCTCAGCAAGTGCGGCCGGGTTCGCGCCCCGTCGTGAACCAGACGATGATCGCGCTGTTCCGGGCGAATCCGGACGCCTTCTCCGGCTCTATTCATCGTCTGAAAGCCGGCAGCGTGCTGCGGATCCCCGACGCCGCTGCGATTGAGAGCACGAATTCCGCCGAAGCATCTCAGGAAGTCGCGCGCCAGACCGAAGAATGGCGTGCCGGGACCGATGCCGGTCGTTTGCAGCTCGTGCCTCCGACAGAAAGCGCTCCGGAACGAACTGCGCAGGCCGGCACCCCGGATGCTGCCGAGGCTGCCCCACCGACACGGGTGCCGCCTACGACATCGACACCGGCCACGCAGCCGCCCGCCGCGACCCCTGCGCAGCAGGCGCAGACGCAGCGCCCGGTGACGCTGCCGAATGCCGATTTGTCCCAGATGCAAGAGCGGCTCGGAGAGAAAGCTGCCGAAACGCCCGTAGAAGCACCCGCAGCGCAAGCGCCTGCCGCTGAGGCGCCGCCACCCGCCGCACCCCAACCGGAACGCGCGAAACCGGCGAGCAAGCCAGCGGCTGCAGAGCCGGAAGCCGGCGGCGGTATCCTCGACACCTTGCTGGATTACTGGTGGGCGCTAGCCGGACTGCTGATCGTGGCGCTCGGCGGTGCTTACTTTGTGCGCCGACGCCAGGCGCAGGCGGACAGCGAGGATTCATTCTCGAGCCTCAATTTCGAACCGACCGAACGTCAGCCGCCCGCCATATCTCCCGCACGAGATATCCCCGCGCGTTTCGAGGCTGCTGAGGAGGAGCCGGAACCCTCCTTCGCCGCGGTACAAGAGGAGCAGGCGCCAGTCTTCAAGCCCGAGCCAGTCGCGACGCGCTCGGTGGAAGATACGCTGAGTAGCGAGACGGCTGTGCAGCTCGATCAGCAGGATGCGCTGGCCGAGGCCGACTTCCACATGGCATACGGCTTGTACGATCAGGCTGCCGATCTGGTGAAGATCGCCATCGAGCGGGAGCCGGGTCGACGCGATCTGCAGCTGAAGCTGCTCGAGATCTATTTCGTGTGGGGCAACAAGGATCTGTTTCTCGACACCGCGCGAGGTCTGCACTCGACGCGTGCCCAGGCGGCACCGGGCGAGTGGGACAAGGTCGTCATCATGGGCCGTCAGATCGCACCGGAAGAATCCATATTCCAGTCCGATGGCGCCCCCCACGTTCATGCTGTGGACGTGAATCTCGAAGGCGGGGAGAACCGCGTCGATATCGATCTGTTCGGCGAGCCCGAAGCCGAACAGGCCAAGGACCTCGAGACGGAGTTCGGCAGTGGCGAGCACACGGCCGTGAAGACCGGCAGCAATTCAAGCCTGGACTTCCTGCTCGATGAGCCGACCCGCGGTGCTGACGAAGAACCAACGCGCGAACTCGACCCGCTGGCGCGCACGCAGGAAACCCCGACGATCGAGTCGCCCGCGCTCGCCCGAGGGACTGCGACGGTGCACAGCCCTGCGCCCAAGGTGGCGATCAATGCCGAACAAACCGCCGAGCTGTCGCTCGACGATCTCGGTATCGATGTCGGCTCGATGGAGGCAACCGACTCGTTCGAGGAGACGGGTGCTATCGAGGATTTTTCAGCCCAACCCGAGATCGAAGCCACTCAGGCGCTGCGCGACGATGAAATGACGCAGTTGGCGCCTTCGCTCGAGCCCACGATCGAACGCCCTCGCGAGCTCTTCGACATCAACAGCACAGGCACCATCGCAATCGACCGCGTCGATTTCGCTGCGGCAGGCGACACAGTCGAACAGCGCAAGCCGGTCGATATCGATGCGACGGCTGCGTTCACCCGGCCGGAAGTGGATCTTGATCTCGGCGATCTGGAAGGTCTTTCGCAGGACGAAGGTCCCACAGTACGCCATGCACAGTCGGACGAGGAGCGCTTCTCCAACGACGTGTTCAACTTGCTTGACTCGGATCGCGAGCACATCGACCTGGATGTCGGTGACGCGCTGCAAGCCGAGGACAACGCACCGACGAATACGCAGGCGATGACGGCAGAGATGGATCTCGCTGAAGAAGAGCTCGAGCCAGTCACCATGAGCGAGGTCGGCACTAAGCTCGATCTTGCACGTGCTTACATGGACATGGGTGATCCCGATGGCGCCCGCAGCATCCTCGAAGAGGTGCTGGAAGAGGGCAACGCGAATCAGAAGCAGGAAGCGCAGCGGCTGCTGGAGGCGGTCAAATAGCAGTCGGCTAGCTGGCTAGTCGGCTAGCCAGAAGCACTGGGAACTCACGTGGCTCTGGCTAGCCGACTAGCTGACTAGCTGACTCCCCATGGCTCGCTTCGCCCTTGGCCTCGAATACGACGGTAGCGGCTTCGCTGGCTGGCAGTCGCAACAGCATGCCCCTGGCATCCAGAGTACCGTCGAGGCTGCATTGAGCGCTGTGGCCGACCATCCCGTCGAGGTTTATGCGGCTGGCCGTACGGATGCGGGTGTCCATGCCGCGATACAGGTCGTGCACTTCGACACGAGTGCTGACCGCAGCGAGCGCGGCTGGACGTTGGGCGCCAACACGCACCTGCCACAAACCGTAAGCGCGTTGTGGACCCGTGCCGTACCGGATGCCTTCCATGCCCGTTACAGCGCGCTCGCGCGGACCTATCGCTACGTGATCCTGAATCGGCTGCCACGTGCCGCGCTGATGCATCAGAGAGTCTGCTGGGTGCGATATGCGCTCGATCACGAGCGGATGCACGCAGCGGCCCAAGTCCTCGTGGGCGAGCACGACTTTTCCTCGTTTCGGGACGCTGAGTGTCAGTCCCACACGCCTATCCGCCGCCTGGAATGCATTCGCGTCGAGCGCAGCGACGATGTGGTCGCCGTGACGGTGACGGCCAACGCATTCCTGCATCACATGGTCCGCAACATCGTGGGCGTGCTGATCGCGATCGGCCGCGGTGAGCGTGATGTCGAGTGGTGCGGCGCCGTGCTGGCGGCTCGCGACCGACGGCAGGCCGGTATCAACGCACCGCCTGGCGGTTTGTATTTCGCGGGCATCCGTTATCCAGCGGCGTTCAATCTGCCGAGCGAACTGGCATCGTTTCACCCGATGCGCATGGTGCCTCATCTGAGGACGACGCCCTGAGCGACCTCATTGCGCGACGGGCGACAGTCAGGCGAGCGTTCTGGCCGTAGCCCGTAAAGGCTTGCTGCTCCCGACCCGATGCGCTTAGATGCCCGCCCCCGATCGGTACTGCTGAGATCCCCATGACGTGGTTCGAGAAAATCATCCCTTCCCGCATCAAGACCGAGCGACGGACCCGTTCCGTGCCGGAAGGGTTGTGGATGAAGTGCAGTGCTTGCGATGCAGTGCTGTATCGCGCCGAGCTCGAACGCAATCTGCACGTCTGTCCGAAGTGC
>CBJNAT010000323.1:0-4574 GCA_966434585.1 uncultured Gammaproteobacteria bacterium
GTCCGCATGCACTGGTCACGGTCGCTCCGGCCATCGATCGCATCGCTGGCACGGGCTCGCTCGAGCCGGAATGTCCTTGGCTGATCCTCCAAGGCGATCAAGACGATCTCGTACCCATCGCCGCAACCCGCGCATGGGTACAAGCGCAAGCGCGGCCGCCGCGGCTCATCGAACTACCTGGGGCGGAACATTTCTTCCATCGTCGCCTGAGCGATTTGCGCGATCGGCTGACGAATTGGGTGCAGGAGACGCAGCTCACATGATCGAAAACTTGAAGAAGCTGTTCGACCTGAGTTTTGGCACGCCGCCGACCGGAACTCTGTCGCAGCTCGAGCCTGTTGAGCTCGCCATGGCCACGTTACTCATCGAACTGACGCGCGCCGACTTCAACAGCACGGAGCGGGAGATCGCGATGGCACGGCGCCTACTGGCCGCCCGCTTCGGCTTGGATGCACAGGCCGTGCAGCAGCTCGTCGACCAGGCCACCAAGCGTGCCGAACACGCCGTATCGCTGCACGAATTCACGCACCGCCTGAATCAGGCGCTGGATCTGAACGAGAAAGTCTCCCTAATCGAGATGTTATGGGAGGTGAGCTTGGCGGACGATCGTATCGACAAGCATGAGGACCAATTGATCCGCCGGGTGGCCGGGCTGCTGCACGTGCCGGATCGGGAGTTGCTGAGACTGCGCGAGAGAGTGAAATCGAAAGCGCGCTAGACGGAAGGTGTTGGTATTTCCAGTCTTTTGTGGCGCGCACGCCAATGTGAAGTCTCGCTGACGGATACCGGAGTGGCTCTTCTGCACACTCCGGCTCGCGTGTTCGGGCGCAAGTTCGTTGCGCCCGGCACGAAGGCAGATCAGTTCACCATTTCCTTCAGGCTCTTCAGTGCGGCGATACGCACCTTCTTGCTGGCCGGTTTGGCCTTGAACATCATCTTTTCGCCCGTGAAAGGGTTTACGCCTTCACGCGCCTTCGTTGCCGGCTTCTTGACGACCTTCATCTTCAACAGACCGGGCAGCGTGAACAGACCGGAGCTCTTCAGGCTTTTCTTCACGATGCCGTTCAGGGAGTCGAACATTTCGCCGACCTGCTTCTTGGCGATGCCGGTGTCTTTGGAAATTTGCGCCAGGATCTCTGATTTCGTCGGCGCTGCATTTTTCTTTGCCATCTGGTGAATCTCCCAAGGTGTGAGTTGACGGGTCGCGCCCGCAGTTAAGTCGCGCGCGAAAATAACACAACATTTTCGGATGATTAAGGTGCGCCAAACATTATTTTTTCCAGGCTCGCAATGCACTGCAATGCGCCGCGAGCCTGTTTTTCCAGCGCCGCGCTCGACTCGTCCTCAGCTGGAGAAGAATTCGCGCTTGAATTTCACTTCGAGTGGGCTTTGCTCGCCCTGCGGCGTGACCTTGATATCGAAGACGAGAATCTCGGTGCCGCTGATCGTCGCTTCGCCGATGTAGTAGATCGCTTCGCCTTCGCTCACGCGCCGCACTTCCAGGTCTTTCAACTGCCCGTTGAGGTTGTACGCGTCCACGTCGACCTGTGCTTCGACCGGTAGTCGGGGCTGATGATCGCCCGACTTGCGCAGCACCGTTACGTTGAGCATCACCCGGTTCGCGGCCCGCTGGATTCCGTAGGCTTTCGCGATGTCGGCCGTGAGGCTGTCCGTGCGAACGGCGTTGTAGTGCACTTCGTAATTCTGGAAATCCTTGAAGGTCTCTTCGCTGGGCTGCGCCGTTGGCGGCGGGGAGTTGACGCCGCGTTCGCATCCGGCGAAGAAGAGCGTCAATGTGGCAAGAGCAAGGCCGACCGTTCGTATTCTTCTGCGCATGATTCGCTCCAAGTGGCCAAAACGAGCATCAGCGCTCGAACTATAGAGCAAGAATGAGAGGCTGCCAGCACGGCAAATACCCTCGATTCACGTTCTAAGGAACCTCTGATTACCCTAGACGGCCTCGCGTTGCTCTTCTAATCGTCTGAAGCAAGGCACAAAGCGCAGCTCATATGTCGATATGAGCAAGCTTTGTAACGCAGCAGCAGACGATTAGAAGAGCAACCCACAAAAGGCTTATCCATTCATCAAATGGGACGAGTCCAGGAGCGCCCAGGGCGTTGTTGCCGCTCGCTAGAGTACGTCAAGTACACAGCGCTCGTGGCACCTAGCCCTGCGCGCCCCGGGACTCGTCGCGAGGCCGTCTAGGGTTAATCAGAGGTTCCTAAGTGCGGCCGGCAACTCGCTTGCACCTTCGACGAGCACCGTTTTCATGCGGCCGCTCGCCCCGCGCAAGAGATGTACCTTGGCGGTAGGCACGGCGAAGACACGAGCCAGGAATTCGAGCAGATGCCGGTTGGCCTTGCCATCCACGGGGGGTGCGGCGAGCTTGAGCTTCAGGCGTTCGCCGTGCAATCCAATCACTTCGTTCTTACGTGCACCGGGCTGGACGTGCAGCTCCAGCACGAGCCCCCGAGGCTCGTGCCGCACGAAAGGCTCACTAGCAGCCTGTCGCACTTAGGATTGATCTACTGCGGCGGTGGGAGCTGGGTTCATTTTTCGATCCTCCTCGTTAAATAGTTAAAGCTATTCGCCTCGGACGATCGAAAAACTGCCCTCCATCTCCCACCGTCCTCGCGACGATCACCTAAGTGCGACAGGCTGCTAAAAGATGGCAATGTGCAGCGCCTGCAAGCCGATGATGACGAACAGAGCGGACAGATCGAAGCCGCCAATCGGCGGAATCACGCGACGCACCGGTGTCAGCAGGGGTTCGCAAAGGCTCGCGAGTAGTGAACTCGCGGGGCTGTACACCCCGGGTGCTATCAAGCTCAGCAGCGCGTACAGGAACACAGCAAAGATATAGAAGCGGATGACGGTGCCGAGCAGCGCCATGAAGACACTCTGCACGAACAGCGGCAAGGAGAAGCCGACCTGGAAGGCACTCAACAGCCACAGCACGTACACCGTTGCCGCCTGGACCAGGATCAAGGCCACGAGCGAGGCCAAATCGAACTTGCCGACCGGCGGAACGACCTTGCGCAGCGGCAGCACGAGCGGATTGGTCAAGCGGTACACTGCCTGAGTCAGCTGATTACGCGTATCGGCGCGTACCAGCGGCAACAGCACGCGCAAGAGAAATACCGTGACCAGCAGCACCTGCAACAGCGTGCGGACGATGAAGATGATGGCATCCATGAGCGCGATCTAGGGGTTGTTGTTGATTCAGTTGCCGAACATGGCCGCTAGTTCTGCCGATCGATCCGCAGCGGCTTTGATGGCGCCCGCGAAGATAGCACGCACCTGATGCGCTTCCAGGTGCTTGAGCGCGGCTTCCGTCGTGCCGCCTTTCGAAGTGACTTGCTCGCGCAATACTGCGGCGGTGGTGGCGCGATCGTGATGCGCCATATAGGCCGAGCCCCAGGCCGTGGCGATGGCAAGCTCGCGGCTCGCAGCTTCGGGCAAGCCGAGCTCGACGCCGGCCCGTTCCAGCATTTCCATTAACAAGAAGAAGTACGCAGGCCCGCTGCCAGAGACGGCGGTCACTACGTCGAGCTGCGACTCCTGTTCCACCCACACGCTTACGCCGACAGCGGACATGACGTGTCCCGCCAGTTCCCGTTGAGCGGGCGTGACGCTGCCAGTGGCGAACATTCCCGTCGCGCCCTGGCCGTACAGCGCGGGCCGATTCGGCATCGTCCTTACGACGGCTACTCCACCCAGCCAGCGCGTGAGATCGTTCGCGCGAATGCCCGCGGCCACCGAGATCACGAGCGGTGCCCGAGGCGCGAGGGCGCTCGCGAGTTCTTGGGCGACGGTGCGCATCTCCTGCGGTTTCACGGCGAGCACCAAGACGTTCGCTCCTGCGGCGGCCTGAGTATTGGCAGCCGTCACGCGAATGCCGAGCGAGCTCGCAAGGCCCTCGCGTTGGGTTGCGACGGGGTCCGAAGCGCAGATCTGATTCGCTGGAACACCGCCCGCGATCAACCCGCCGATCAAGCTGCGCGCCATGTTGCCGCCGCCGATGAAGGCGAAGCGTTGCTCTCGAATGTTCACTCGTCGTTACTCTTTCCAGGACGTGGACCGAATAGTGCCGTGCCGACGCGAAGGATCGTGGCGCCAGCGGCAACCGCAGCCTCCAGATCGCCCGACATCCCCATCGATAGTGTATCGACTGCTACGCCCTCGGCTTGGAGCTGGCGGAACAGCTGGCGCAGCCGATCGAAAGCGGCGAACTGATCCTCGAAGCGCGTGTACGCAGGCGGAATGCACATCAAACCCCTCAGACGAAGCCTCGGCATATCCCTTACCGAGCACGCCAACGTCGGCAGCTCATCTGGTGTAACGCCGCCTTTGCCGGGCTCTGGGACGAGCTGCACTTGCAGGCAAACGTTCAGCGGCGGGGCGTGAAACGGCCGCTGTTCGTTCAAGCGACGTGCGATGCGTTCGCGATCCAACGTATGCACCCAATCGAAGCGGGCTGCGATGGTGGCGGTCTTGTTGCTTTGAATCTGTCCGATGAAGTGCCACCTGAGCGGCAGGTCCGCGAGTGCATCGAGCTTCGGTAGAGCCTCTTG
>CBJNAT010000324.1:0-4550 GCA_966434585.1 uncultured Gammaproteobacteria bacterium
CGTATCGGCGTCCGCCGCTGTCGAAGCAGTTTCTTTCGGACGAAATGACGCTGGATTCGCTGTACATCCGATCACCTGCTGCCTTTGCTTCGCAGAACGTCGACTGCCGCTTCGGCATCGGCGTCGAAGCTATCGACCGCGCGGCGAAAAGCCTGCGGCTGTTCGATGGCACCACGGTGCCGTACGAGCATCTCGTGCTCGCTACCGGAGGACGTGCGCGCCGCCTGTCGCTGCCGGGTGCGAATCATCCGAACGTGCATTACGTGCGCACGGTGGACGACATCCTGAAGCTGAAGGAACAGTTCAAGCCCGGCAAGAAGCTGCTGATCATCGGCGGCGGCTATATCGGCCTCGAGGCCGCCGCCGTGGGCCGCAAGAAGGAACTGCAGGTCACGCTGATCGAAGCGCTGCCGCGCGTGCTCGCCCGCGTCACGACGCCTGAGTTGTCCGCGTTCTACGAGCGGGTGCATCGTGCGCATGGCGTCGACATCCGCACGGGCGTGGGCGTGCACGCCTTCCACGGCGATCCGTTGGTCACGTGCGTCGAACTCGCTGACGGCACGCGTCTCGACATCGATCTCGTCATCGTCGGCATCGGGTTATTGCCGAATACCGAGCTCGCGGAAGTGGCGGGTCTGCAAGTGTCGAACGGCATCGTCGTCGATCAGTTCACTCGCACCTCGGATCCGAATATCTACGCGATCGGCGACTGCTCGAATCACGTGAACGAATTCTATCCGAGCAAGCGCATGCGTCTGGAATCCGTTCCGAACGCGACGGAGCAGGCGCGCGTGTGTGCAGCCGCCATCGCCGGCAAGCCGGTACCGTACAGTGCGCTGCCGTGGTTCTGGTCCGATCAGTACAACCTGAAGCTGCAGATGGTGGGCTTGTCGGAAGGCTACGATCAGTTCGTCGTCCGCGGCGACATGAACACTGAATCCTTCGGCGTGTTCTATCTGCGGGAGGGCGTGGTGATTTCAGTTGACCTCGTCAGCTGCGCGCGCGATTTCATGCTGGCCAAGAGACTGGTGGGCGAGCGAGTGAAGGTTTCGCCAGAGGTGTTGGCGGATACGGCGGTGGCGTTGAAGAGCTTGCTGCCGCAGGCAGGCAACTAGTCGGCTAGTCAGCTAGTCTGCTAGTCAGCTAGCCAGAGGAGAGTAGCCATTCTGGCTAGCTGACTAGCAGACTAGCCGACTGGCTGTCACTCCACCGGCTCCACCAACCTCTGCCCCTTGTCGATGATGAACGTGCTGAGCAGCTTTGTCGTCTTCGTTCCCGGATTGCGGCTCTCGTGCACGACGCCTTTCGCGTTGTGATACGACTCGCCCGCGTTGACGATGCGGGTCTCCTGGCCATCGGCCTGCACTTCCAACTGGCCTTCGAGCACCGTGCCGTATTCATCGCCAGGGTGGGTGTGGCGGCCGGTCGATGCGCCCGGTGCGAGTTCCGCAGACGAGACGATCGCCTCCTTGCTCGAGTCCGGGCTGTACGAGCTCTTCAGCAATAACTTGGTGGTGAAGCCTGGCGGCTGCGCGATGGCGGCGCCCATGACCGCGCCCATGGCCACGCAGAGCGCAAGGCACATCCCCGCTCGCAGCCCATTTCGTCGTGAGTGCATTGGATCCCCCTGCTGTTCGTTGTGAGTCGATCGTTTTGTAGTGCTTCCAAGCTTGGCGAAGCGCACCTGCGTAAGTCAAACGCCGCTGCCGCTCGCGTCTTGGCGCTCGCCCTGTTGGCGCAGATGCCTCGAACGCTATCTCGCACACGCAGCAGAGGCAGCGTCGGTCGCTTGAGTCAGCCCCTCGAACGCGGAGGGAACCTCCCGCGAAGTCGCGTGTTGATAAGGTCTTCGGGAGGTGCCCCATGGCTTCATCTAGTGCCGATATCTCCACGTCTGAATCCGGCAACGTTACCGGCGCAGAGCGCTGGTTTTCGCTGGCCGCGGGTGTTGGTCTCACGTTGGCGGCAGCGCGTCGCGGCAGCTTGCTGCGAAGCTTGCTGTTGGGGGCGGCCGGCGCTTCGCTGTTGAGCCGCGGCGCCACCGGTTACTGCGCCATGAAGGCTTCCATGCAGGGACACACGCCGCTGCGCGAGGGTTTACAGCAGCAATGGTCGCGGACGCGCAGCAGCATCGCGCAACTGTCGCACTCCACCTGACTAGGCTCGCAGTGGGGTAGTCAGCTTGGACAATGGGGCCGGCGCGCGCTGGGCGGCACGTCCCGCTCCATCGACAACATGCACGTGCTGTACGTCGTCGAACTGCAGGAGCTGCATAGCGCCGAACAACAGATGGCCGACGTGCTGCAGGGGTTGGCGCAACTGACGAGCCACGGTGAGCTGGGGACACGGTTTGCAGAGCTCGAGCGCGAATTGCGCGCGCGGGCTGGAGAGATAGGAGGTGTCCTCGCCGCCATCGGCGCGCCGACTCGCGCGCACCCCGACCAGGCCATGCGCGCGTTGCTCAATGAATCCCGGAAGATTGCGCACATACCAGCGGGCAACGTGCGCGATGCTGCACTAGTCGCCTCGGTGCAGCGCCTGATCCATTACAAGATCGCAGGCTACGGCACGATCGCCTCGTATGCGTCCGCGCTGGGTCGGACAGAAGAGGCCGCTCGCTTCAAGACCTTCGCCGACGCGGATAAGAGCTTGGATGCCGATCTCAGCGAGATCGCGAAGCGCTCGCTGAATCCCGATGCGAGCCGCGCGCCCGAAAGCGGGGGCCCGGAGATGCGCACGCATTGAGAGACGGCTGGTCGGCACGAAAGGATGAATGGGCTTCTTCCATTCTGGCAGTAGCCCGTAGCCCGTCGCCTGTCGCTTTCATATAGTCGCCAGCCGCCTCTTCGCTCGTCCGGCTAATACCGCCCTCTATTTGCCCAATCGCGACAACTGGCCGTCGCCGGACTAGGCGTGCAACATGTCCGCCGAGCGACTACAGCGGCGCCCCCGCGGTAGATCAATCGTGAGTCCGACAAGTTGCTAGGAAGCGATTCGCCTGCATGAAGGCTTTCCGCCGTTCGTTGTTGACCCTCGGTCTCGCTGCGTTGCTGCCGATCGTTGCCTTTGTGGCCGTGCAGGTGGTGTTCACGCTGCGGCGCGACCGTGAGCAGCTGGAGCAGACCTATCTAAATAGGACTGCGGATGTGCTGCGTATCGTGGATGCGCGAATCGGCGCCGATCTCAACGCGCTGCGGATTCTCTTGTCCGCAACGTTGACGGACGAGCCGGATTGGCGGGAGTTTTATTTGCACGCCGGTCGCGTGCTCAGTGAGAACCCGCATTGGGCAACGATCATCGTCACTTCAGGTGACAGTGCCCGCGTGATCCTCGATGCCGCGAAGCCGCTGAACGAGCCGCAGCCGCCGTTCGAGCTCGATGCTGACGCGCTGTTCCTCAACGAGCGTGGCGTGGTCGGCGGGATTGCTCAGCGTCCCAACCTGGGCGACAAGCCCTACGTCTATCTGCAGGTGCCGGTGCTGCGCGATGCTCATGTGATCTATCGCGCGACGCTTGCGGTCGACCCGCAGGTGTTTCAGGAAGTGCTGCTCGAGCGCACGGAGCGGGATCAGGTGTCAGGGCTCGTCGATCGCTCGGGCCGCTTCATCGGCCGCAGTGTCGCCTACGAACGACGCGTCGGCCAGCTAGCGACCCCTGATCTGCTGCAAGCCTTGCCGCAGCGGCGGGGCCTATATGAGGGGCGCACGTGGGAAGGTATGCAGAACATCACGGCGTTCTCCACATCAGGCTTCTCGGGCTGGTCTGCGCACATCGCAATGCCGAAGGGTCTGCTGGACAGCCCACGCTGGTGGTCGTATGTGGTGTCGGGCATTGCCGGATTGATCGCGCTCGGTGTCGCGGCGGCGCTGTCCTCCCTGGTATTGCGCGAAATGGCCGAGCGGCGTCGCACCGAAGAAACCTCGCGGCAATCCCAAAAGCTCGAGGCTATCGGTCAGCTGACCGGCGGCATTGCGCATGACTTCAATAATCTCTTGACCGCGATCATCGGCGGCCTCGATGTGATCACGCGCCGTGCGACCGACGAACGCATTCAACGCACGGCGACGAACGCGCTCGAAGCGGCGCGACGAGGCGCGAAGCTCACGTCCCAACTGCTCGCGTTCTCCCGCAAACAACCGATGGCCATCGGACCCGTCGATCTGCAAGCGTTGTTCGATGGGATGACGGCACTGCTCACGCAATCGCTCGGGCCCTCGATTCGTGCATCCATCCAGATCGCGCCCGAAGCACGCTATGTGACGAGCGATGCGGCACAGCTGGAGCTATCCATTTTGAATCTCGCAGTGAACGCGCTCGCTACAGGGTCCGCAAACGCGCACGCTCCACTCGGCATCATCCCGACCGGCACGGGGAACGAGCTTGCTCGGGCGTTGGGGATCCTCGAGACGAATCCGGAGGAGATCGTCCTCTCGATCGACGCGAAGCGAACGCGCAGCATCGATCTCGCGCGGGTGACACTCGCAGACGGTACGACCCGCCGATTCGCGACGGTCCTGGCGAGCGGACTCGACGCGGCGATCAACGAACGC
>CBJNAT010000325.1:0-4541 GCA_966434585.1 uncultured Gammaproteobacteria bacterium
TCGGGCACGTGGCCGTCGGCGACCGGTGGTTCCGCCACCTGTGCGCGGCGCGGCATCGAAGGCGCCATCGTGGGCAGGACGGTAACGCGTGCCGTGCTCCACGAGGTCCGCTTGCGTTGGCCTGTCGCTCGAGAACTTGCGGACGTCTTACGCGGCCAACGCGTGCATGCGGTCAAGCGGCGTGCGAAATACCTCTTGATCGAGTTGGGCAACGGCACGTTGATCGTGCATCTGGGCATGTCGGGCAGCCTGCGCTTGATGCCAGCGAACACCCCGCGCCTGACACACGATCACGTGGAGTTCGTGCTGGACGATGACGTGGTGCTGCGGTTCAACGATCCGCGTCGCTTCGGCAGCCTGCATTTCGTGACGGCCGATCCGCTGCAGCATCCGTTGCTCGCGCGGCTTGCGCCCGAACCGCTCGAGGATGAGTTCGATGGCCAATACCTGTGGCGCGTCACGCGCAAACGTCAGGTCACGATCAAACAACTGCTGATGAACGGCCAGCTCGTCGTCGGCGTCGGCAACATCTACGCAAGCGAAGCGTTGTTTCGCGCCGGTGTGCGCCCTACACGCACCGCTCGACGCCTCACTCGCATCGAAGCGGAGAAGCTCGCGGCCGCCATCAAGGCGGTATTGCGCGATGCCATCACTGCCGGCGGCACGACGCTGCGCGACTACGTCAATGCCGATGGCATGCCGGGCTACTTTCGCCAAAAGCTGTATGTATATGAGCGCACCGGCGAGTCTTGCCGGGTTTGCGGCAATTCGATCCGACACCTCGTGCAGGGACAGCGGGCCAGCTTCTACTGCCCTGCCTGCCAGAAGTGAATGCGCTCAGTAGACCATCCCACGGCCGACGCCGCGCGGATCCGATGCAGCCGTGACTTCGCCGGTCGTGTAGTTCCAGATCACCACTTGCATGTTGCCGTAGCGGTTCTGCAGTGGCCTCAAGGCGTGACCCATGGCACGCAACCGCTGCTGTTCCTCTTCCGTGAGCGCACCCGGTTCGAACGTCACTTGATCGGGCAAGTACTGGTGGTGGTAACGCGGACTCGCAACGACCTCGGCAGCGGACTTGCCGTCGAGCCAATCAAGGGTCGCAAGCAACACCATGCCCATGATGTAACTGCCACCGGGTGTACCGAGAACCATCACACCGTCGCTGCGCTCGATGAAGGTCGGTGTCATGCTGGATAGCATGCGCTTACTCGGCGCAATCGCATTCGCCTCTGCACCGACCAACTGAAAGCCATTGGGCACGCCGGATTTGATGGAGAAATCATCCATCTCGTTGTTCAGCAGCACGCCCGTGCCAGGCACCATCAATCCCGAGCCGAAGAAGAAGTTGAGGGACATCGTCGCGGCGATGCGATTGCCCTCCGCGTCGATCACACTGAAGTGGGTCGTTTGCGGACCAGGCTCGCCGCTCGAAATGCCGGGCAAGCTGCCGCTCGGTGTGGCGCGATCCAGGCGTAACGACGTGCGCTGACCATCGGCATAGAAGGGACTGATGAGCCGCATCACCGGTACGTTCACGAAATCAGGATCGCCGAGATGCTCGGCGCGGTCGCGATGCACGCGCCGCATCGCCTCGATGATGGCGTGCTTGCGAGTAACGCTATCGAGCGCATGCAGTTCGAACCCCGCCAGGATGTTGAGCGCATCGATCACGGCCACACCACCGGAGGATGGCGGCGGAGCGGACACGATGCGTGCACCGCGGTACTCGCCGTAGACGGGCGTGCGCTCCTTGACCTCGTAACGCTTCAGGTCCTCGAGCGTCCAGATCCCGCCGAGCTTGCGCACGCCTTCGACGAGTTTTCGCGCCGTCGCTCCCGTGTAGAAATCCGCAACGCCTTTGTTCGCGAGCCCTTCCAGCGTAACCGCGAGTTCCGGTTGCTTGATGACCGTGCCCGTCGCGGGCACGTCGCCGTCTTGCAGGAACACTTTGCCCGCGCGACTACTCGCCAACTGTTTGCGTTTGAAGCCCATGCCATTGCGCAACCGCTCATACAGGGGAAAACCATCGCGAGCGAGGCGAATGGCTGGCTGCAGTGAAGCTTTGAACGGCAATCGACCGTAGTTCTGCGCGAGATGAGCCAAGGCGGCAGGATGGCCCGGAATCCCGGCCGCGAGCGCCGTGTCCGTGGAACGGCCGCTGACGGGGTTACCGGCTGGATCGAGAAACATGTCGCGGCTGGCGGCGAGTGGCGCAACCTCGCGGCCATCGACCATGACATCGCGCTGCTGCGAAGCTTGATGGAGCAACCAGAACCCGCCTCCGCCTAGACCGCTACTGCTCGGCTCGACTACCGCGAGCGCTGCGCTGACGGCCACAGCAGCATCGAACGCATTGCCGCCTTTGCGGAGGATCTCCAGACCCGCTTCCGTCGCAAGCGGATGTGCACTGGCGATTGCGGCGTGCGAGGGCTTCGCGGGTGTCGTCTGCGCGAGGCTCGCCGTGCAGACGAATAGGCCAATGAACAGTGCGTGGCACTGACTCCTGGCTAACTTGCGGGCGTGCGCGATCACTTCGCCGGTTGCTTCTTCGCGCTCCACTTCTGCTTCAAGGCGGCGGCGACCGCCGGATGCACGAACGTAGATACGTCGCCATCGAAGCTCGCGATCTCACGTACGAGGGTCGAGGAGATGAACGAGAAATGTTCCGTCGGCGTGAGGAAAACGTAGTCCACCTGATCCGAAATGTGGCGGCTCATGGTGGCCAGCTGAAACTCGAACTCGAAATCCGCGACTAGGCGCAAACCGCGTACGACCACCCGCAGGCCTTGGCGCCGAGCGAACTCCACCGTCAGACCGTTGTAGCCGGTGACCTCCACGTTCGGAATGTCGGCTAGCACTGTGCGCGCGAGTTCCACGCGCTCAAGCAGCGTGAACAGCGGCGCCTTGCCCGGGTTCGCTGCAATCGCAAGCACCACACGATCGAAAATGCCTGCGGCCCTACGCACCAGATCGTAGTGGCCGTTGGTAATCGGATCGAAAGTACCCGGATACATTGCGGCAGGCATGGCAGTTCCTCGGCTAAGCAGGCCCGGTCGTCTGTGACACGCGGGCGAGATGATAGCCGACTTGTCCCGCGTGCTTGCTGCGGATGACTTGCCAGGCTGATGGTAGGAATGACAGCGGCAGATCCGCTGGCGCTTCTAGATAGACGTATGCCGAAGTGGCGAGCCAGCCGCGTTCCGCGAGCAAATCACACGCGACCTGCCAGGCGCCGCTCGCAAAGGGCGGATCCACAAAGACGATGTCGAACTGCCGTACCGGCGCCCGACGCAGCCAATCCAGTGCATCGGCGCACTGAAACTCGGCGTGGAGCGCACCGAGCATCTCGCCTGTGCTGCGTAACTGTTGCCAGATCGGTCGCTCGCGCTCGACGAACAAAGCCGACGCGGCGCCGCGCGATAACGCCTCAAAGCCGAGCGCACCACTGCCGGCGAACAAATCCAGGCAGCGAGCCTGAGAAATGGCTGGTTGCAGCCAATTGAAAACCGTCTCGCGCACTCGATCGGGCGTCGGCCGAAGCCCCGCGCTGTCCGGAAAAGTTATCCGGCGGCCGCGCCATCGGCCCGCGATGATTCGTACGGCGTTACGTGTCGCAGAGTTGGCAGACCGCTTGGCGCGGGACGACTTCATAACGTGTGTGTGTAGAAATTGCGCCATGTTACGCAACCTAAAGTGCAGCAGCGGGACATTGATACGCTGCTGATAGAATTACGCGCCGCAAATGACGAGCTCACGATGTTCGGTTTCAGATCCAAGAAAACGATCCAACCCGCTCCCGACCAGCCTGTGCAAGCCACCGAACAGAAGGTCGGCTGGTTCAAACGGCTACGTGCGAAACTCAATCAGGGTGACTCGTGGCTCACCTACGATCTTGCGAATCTCGTTCCCGGTGGTCGCATCGATGACACCGTTCTCGACGAGTTGGAAACGCGGCTGATCACGGCCGATGTGGGTGTCGAAACCACCGAGCGCATTCTGGAAGGGCTGCGTAAGCAAGTGCAGCGGAAGGAACTCGCGGATCTCCAGGCGTTGTTACAGGCGCTGCGCACCTCTCTCATCGAGATCCTCCGCCCAGCCGCGCAACCGCTACTGATCGACGAAACGAAACACCCATTCGCGATTCTGGTGGTCGGGGTGAATGGCGCCGGCAAGACGACCACGATCGGCAAGCTCGCCCGGCTGCTCAAAGAAGAAGAGTGCAAGGTGATGCTTGCGGCGGGCGATACATTTCGGGCGGCGGCGGTCGAGCAGCTGCAGATCTGGGGTCAGCGCAACGCGGTACCTGTGATCGCGCAAGGCTCCGGCGCGGATCCCGCCGCGGTCATCTTCGATGCTATGCAAGCGGCGAAGGCCCGCGATATCGACGTGCTCCTTGCCGACACCGCAGGGCGCTTGCACACGCAGACGAATCTCATGGAAGAATTGAAGAAGATCAAACGGGTAATGAGCCGTCAGGACCCGAGCGCACCCCATGAGGTGCTGCTCGTGCTGGACGCCAGCCAAGGGCAGAATGCCCT
>CBJNAT010000326.1:0-4531 GCA_966434585.1 uncultured Gammaproteobacteria bacterium
GCACGGCGTCGGTCGCGACCTTCATCGCCGCGTGCGTGCTCACGGTCCGCGTGATCGACGAGGGCAATCTGCTGCTGGCCCACGACCAGATCTTCATCGATGCCTTCAACGTGTTCCTGGTGACCCTCACTGCGTTCGTGGGTTTGACCACCTCGCTTTTCTCCCGACCCTACATGCGCATCGAGAGCGAGCATCGCCGTATCCGTCCGGGTCAGCTACGCCTGTACCACAGCATGTATCAGCTGTTCATGGCGACGATGCTGATCGCGCTCACGACGAACAACATGGGGCTGATGTGGGTGGCCATGGAAGCAGCCACGTTATCCACCGTGCTGCTGGTCACCCTCTATCGCACACCCGCGAGCCTCGAAGCGGGCTGGAAATACTTCATTCTCTGCGGCGTCGGCATCGCGCAGGCGCTGTTCGGCACGATCCTGCTGTACTTCGCGGCCGAGAAGATCCTCGGCGCCGAGGGCGTCAGTGCGCTGTTGTGGACGAATCTCAACGTCGTGAAAGCGCAGTTGGAACCCACGGTGCTTGGGCTAGCATTCGTGTTCCTACTCGTCGGTTACGGTACGAAGGTCGGGCTGGCGCCGCTCCACAACTGGCTGCCCGATGCACACGCTGAAGGCCCGACGCCGATCTCGGCGGTGCTCTCGGGACTCTTGTTGAACGTGGCGATCTACGCCGTCGTCCGTTGCAAGGTGCTGGTGGAAGGCTCGCTCCGGTCCGATCTGCCGGGACGGATGTTGATGGGCTTCGGTCTGCTCTCCGTGGTGCTCGCTGCGTTCTTCCTGTGGCGACAGAAAGACATCAAGCGGTTGTTCGCCTACTCCTCGATCGAGCACATGGGCATCATCGCATTCGCGTTCGGCATGGGCGGTGCGGTCGCCAATTTCGCAGCTCTGCTCCACATGACCGTGCACTCGCTCACGAAGTCCGCCATCTTTTTCGCCGTAGGCCATGCCGCACAGAAAGCCGGCTCGCAGCTGATGGACGACATCCGAGGGCTCATCACATTGAGCCCCACCGTGGGTTGGGGATTGCTGATGGGCACCGTCGCCATTCTTGGCATGCCGCCCTTCGGTGTGTTCGCCAGCGAGTTTCTCATTCTCACGACCGCGATGCGCGAACAGCCCTGGGCCACGCCCATTCTCTTGCTCGCACTGGGCGTGGCCTTCGCCGCAATCTTCGGGCGCGTGCAGCCGATGGTCTTCGGCGAGACGACGGCCAAGCGTCTGCCGCACCCGCCGGCGCTCATTCCCGTGTTCGCGCATCTCGGCATCGTGCTGATGCTCGGCGTCTTCATTCCGCCGTATCTGGCCGATTGGTATCGCGCCGCCGCGCGACTCATCGGAGGCGAGTGAGATGCAGATCCGCTGGTGGCAGAGTTGCGCAGACGCGGCATTCCGTACGTCGCGCCCGAAGAGTGGCGTCAGGCAGCGGAAGATCTCGCAGGCGGCGGTGCGCGATTGCTAGCACTCTGGGCAGGTCGTGGTGATCGCGACCAGAACGTCGTGCGGGCCGCATTCGCCGCCGAGGCGCGGGTACTCGTGCTCGCGTTGGAAATGGCCGGCACTCACTTTCCTGCGATCGATCAGCATTTCCCGGTCGCCAACCGTATGCAGCGCGCAGCCGCGGATTTGTCGGGTGTCCACGCATTGTCGGCCGATCAGCGCCCTTGGTTGCGTCACAACGCATGGCCGGAAAGCTTCCATCCTCTCGTCGCGCGCGATGGGCTCGAAGCGGCACCGCTGGCCGACGAGCACTATCCGTTCGTCCGCGTGCAAGGCGATGGCGTGCACGAGATTGCAGTCGGACCTGTGCACGCCGGCATCATCGAGCCGGGTCACTTCCGCTTCTCGGTCGTGGGCGAGAAGGTACTGAAGCTCGAAGAACGGCTGGGATATGTGCACAAGGGCATAGAACGGCGGTTCACAGAGATGCCGGCGCTAGAAGCGCACCGCCTCGCTGCACGTGTATCTGGCGATTCCGCCGTCGCGTTCTCATGGGCCTATTGCCAAGCACTGGAAGGCGTTGCCAACGTGACGTTATCGCCGCGCGCCGCAGCGCTCCGTGGCATCGCGCTGGAATGCGAGCGCATGAGCAATCACCTCGGCGATCTGGGCGCACTCGGCAACGATGCCGGTTTTGCCTTCGCCCTCGCGCAATTCTCGAGGCTGAAAGAAACCTTGTTGCGCGCCTTCGATAGCGTGTTCGGACAGCGATACCTGCTGGACTTCATCGTGCCGGGCGGTGCGCGTGCCGACATTACTGCGCGCTCATTGGAGCCCCTGACACAGACGCTTGGCGCGATCGAAACGGAGGTCGCGTCATTGCGGGCGATATTCGACGAGCACGCGGGTTTGCGCGATCGTTTTTCAGGTGCGGGGACAGTCACGCCCGCACTCGCCGCACGACTTGGGCTGACGGGCCTGGCTGGGCGAGCGAGCGGCCAAAGCTTCGACCTGCGCAGCGACATGCCCTGCCCGCCGTACACGCAGTTCACACCACGCAAGGTATCGTTCGAAGAAGGCGACGTGGCGGCGCGTGTAGCCATGCGCTTCGAAGAGCTCCTCGTGTCGATGGAGCTCGTGAAGCGCATTGCGATGCACCTCCCCAATGGTGCCCACGTCGTTGCCGTGCCGGCCCCGGCAGCAGACCGGTTCGGCATCGGTCTCATCGAAGGGTGGCGCGGACCGGTGCTCGTTGCGCTGGAAACCGGTTCTGCCGGCAGCATCCGCCGCTGTCATCCGCACGATCCCTCGTGGCAAAACTGGCCGGTGCTCGAGCACGCGATCATCGGCAACATCGTGCCGGACTTCCCGCTCATCAATAAGTCCTTCAACCTCTCGTACAGTGGGCAGGATCTATGAGGAAGCGGTTGATGGTTGGCAGTTAGCGGTTGGCCGGAACGATCTCATGTGGAAGACACTTCGACGCATTCAGGACGTAGGCATTGCGACTGAGCCGCCGCCGCAGGCCGATGACACGCTGCGCGTGCGCGAAGCGTTGCAGCAGCAGATTCTCGATGTGCTCGGACGTGCGCTGTGCATACGACAAGTCGATGCTGGATCGTGCAATGGCTGCGAGCTCGAGATTCACGCGCTGAATAACCCCATCTACAACCTGGAAGGTCTCGGGATTCGTTTCGTCGCAAGCCCAAGGCATGCGGACATGCTGCTCGTGACCGGACCCGTTGCGCGCAACATGGAGCTGGCGTTGTTACGCACGTACGAAGCCACGCCAGATCCCAAGCTCGTCGTCGCAATCGGCGATTGCGGTTGCAACGGCGGCATCTTCGGCGAGAGTTATGCCTCTCGTGGCGCCGTCGCGAACGTCATTCCCGTGGACGTCACCGTGCCCGGTTGCCCACCCAGCCCCGTGCGCATCATGCAGGGCATTCTCGCGGCGATTAGCGCGGCGAAATAACAGCAGCGAGGGCAGCACCGTGTCGCTGCCTGCCGCGGCCGCGTAGGCCTAGCGGGTTCGGGACCTGGGGCCTGGGACCTGAGCCAGAGTGAGTAACCTCTTGCCCACGCCTCACGCCCCACGCCCCACGCCCTCCTAGAAATTGAACCCCACCGTCACCCCATACGTGCGCGGCGGCAGCAATGTCCCACCGATTGTGCGCGTGCTGGCCACGGCATAGCTGCCGGCCCACACGAACTCATCGGTCAGGTTCTTGCCCCACAGGTTCACGGTGTAACGCTCATCCGGTGCGGTGTAGAGGATGTTCGCATCGAGGAGCGTGTACGAGTCCGAGGCCAGCCGATCGTCGTTGAACTCCGTGTGGTACTGCTTGCTCTTGTAGACCACATTGGCCGCCAGCGTGAGCGAGCCGGCGCCCAGATCGAGTTCGTAGGCGGGATGTACCGTGAAGCTCCACTTCGGCGACATGCGGGTGCGATTGCCACTGAGATCCTGGAGCGGGGCCTGGCCGGGGGCGGCGCTATATGAGGCCGCATCCAGCGGATTGGGCGCGAGGAACTCGGTGAAGTCCGAATCGAGCCAAGCGACGGAGGTGTCGAGTGTGAACGCTCGGCTCGGGCGGAATGAGGTCTCGAGCTCGACGCCCTTCGCCTCGATCTGCGCCGCGTTGCGCATCTCGGTGGTGAAGTTGGGCGGTGCGGCCTGCGGGAAGGTGAATTGGAACTGCGCATCCTCGACCTCGTGGTAGAACACCGCGAGGTTCAGCTGCAGTCGATTGTCGAGCAGCCGTGACTTCAGGCCGACCTCGTAGCTCTCCACCTTCTCGGGATCGACGAACTCCTTACCGGCCTCGCCAATGACGGACGTGCCACTCTTGAAGCCCTTTGCCCAGGTGGCATAGGTGAGAAGACCGTCTTGGGGTCGATACTCGACACCCAATTGCGGCGAGAAGTTGTTCCAGTCCTTCTTACGAACCCACGGGTATCCGAGCACGGAGGGTGCAGGCGCAGCAGCCGGTGGAATCGCGGTGGCCTGGTAGCTGACGACCTCGCGCTCCTCCCAGCTGTAGCGCGCCCCGGCCTTGACCGAGAACTGTTCG
>CBJNAT010000327.1:0-4528 GCA_966434585.1 uncultured Gammaproteobacteria bacterium
GGTCGGCCAGATCGCGCAAGCCGGGGCCGAAATGCTGCGCCTGCTGCGCAACGGATTCGCGCTCGCCATACTCACGCTGCTTGCGTCCTGCGCGACGCAGAATCCGCCGCTGCCGCCCGCTCAACCGTCGACGCCGATCGTCGTCAAGGAGCACCCGCTACCGCCCGCAGCAGAAGATCCGCTGCTGCAAGCCGCTCTGGGCACTTATGCCGATGATTCGAACGTCAGCGCGCTCATCGAGGCGATCCGCCGCTATTCGCCCTCGCCGTTGACCGCAGGTAATCGCGTCACTCCACTCGTCGATGGACCGGAGACCTTTGGCTCGATGCGCGCCGCCGTCGCAGCGGCGAAGAAGTACGTGCACGTGGAAACGTTCATCTACGGCGATGACGATCTCGGCCGCGAGTTCTCCGAGCTGCTGGCGCAGAAGCGGCGCGAAGGCCTCGAAGTGCGAGTGCTGTACGACAGCATCGGCAGCATGGATACACCCGGCGAATTCTTCGACGAGATGCGCGGCGCCGGCATCGAAGTTCGCGAGTTTCGCCCGATGAATCCACTAGAGAACCCGCGCATTTGGGAAGTGCACAACCGCGACCATCGCAAGATCGTCGTCATCGATGGATTGGTGGGGTTCACCGGCGGCATCAACATCGACGGCACGTACTCGAGCTCATCGAGCATCAAGCCAGGACCAAAGCGCGGCATTACGGATGGGTGGCGCGACACGCATGTGCGTATCGAGGGGCCGGCGGTGAGACAGCTCGAACGACTCTTCGAGCAGTCTTGGAACAAAGCCGGAGAGGCGAGCTCGTTCGGGTCCAAGTACTCACCCGAAGTACCTCAGCGGGGCAAAGAGCTGGTGACGATCGTCGCGAATGACAGCGACTCGGACGAGCGATGGCTCTATGGCACCGTGCTCGCGGCCTTCGAGCATGCGAGCTCGCGCCTGTGGATCACGCAGGCGTACTTCGCGCCCAACGAGCAATTGATCCAGGCGATGACCACCGCCGCGGGGCGCGGCGTCGATGTGCGCCTCATCGTGCCGGCGTTCTCCGACTCCAACATCGTGTTACAGGCTTCGCGAGCGACATTCGAGCAGATGTTGCGCGGCGGCGTGCGCGTGTTCGAGCGCAAACACGCGCTGTTACATGCGAAGACCATCGTGGTCGATGGCACCGTATCGTTCGTCGGTTCGGCCAATCTCGACATGCGCAGCTTCGTGCACAACGATGAGGTGCACGCGGTGATCGTGGGCCGCGAGCCCGCGCAGCGCATGGAGAAGATCTTTCAGCGCGACGAACGCGAGTCGCGCGAGATCGATCTGCAGCGCTGGAAGAAGCGCTCGGTATGGCAGCGCGTGAAAGAAGGGTTTACGCAGTTCTTCGGCTACTGGCTATAGGCGCAACAGAGCAGCTGCTGCATAAAGCAGGCTAGGCATTCTCATTCTCTGGAGCTGCACCCCCTCTGGAGCACGTCGATGAACTCAGCGTCCCGTCTGCTGCTCTGCACCGTCATGTTCGTCTCGGTGGGCTATACACACGAAGCAGGCACGTCGTCCGCGCATCGCGCGCACGCACTCGGCAAGGTCGACTTTCGCATCTCGTGTTCCGCTGCAGCTCAAGCTGCCTTCGATGAGGCACTCGCACTGCTGCATCACATGACTTACCCGCAGGCTCATAGCGGTTTCGAGCGAGTTGCCTCGATCGATCCGCAGTGTGCAATGGCGCACTGGGGTATCGCGATGACGCTCTTTCAGCCGCTGTGGCCGACACGCCCTTCGCCCGATGAGCTCATGCGCGGCTGGGAGGCGACACAGCGAGCGAAGGCATTACAACCGCGCACTGAGCGCGAACGCCTGTTTATCGCCGCCGCGGAAGCGTTCTTCTTGGAGCCGAAGGGAACCGACTACTGGGCCCGCATTCGTCGTTGGGCCGCAGCACAGCGAGGTGCATTCGAAGCTCTCGCGCGCGACGACGAAGCGAGCGCCTTCTACGCGCTTGCACGATTGGCTGTAGCACCGGCGAGCTCTTCTGGCCGCGATGATGCCGATCGCACAGCCGCGATCCTCCTGCGCATCTATGAACACAACCCGGAGCATCCGGGCGCCATGCATTATCTCGTCCACGCGAACGATGTTCCTGGGCGAGAACGTGAGCTCTTGTTCATCACTCGTAAGTACGAGGAGCTGGCACCAGACAACCCGCACGCCCTTCATATGCCCACACATATCTATACCCGACTGGGGAAGTGGGACGCCGTCATCCGCGGCAACCTTCGCGCCGCCGACGCGGCGCTGCGATATCCGGCAGGCAAACAAGGCGAGTACGTCTGGGATGAATTCCCGCACGCGATCGAATACCTCGTCTATGCCTATCTGCAGCAGGGCGATGATGAAAACGCGGCACGGCAGATTCAGAGGCTGCACTCGACCGAGCGACTGGAGCCCACGTTCAAGACCGCGTTCCACTGGGCTTCCGCGCAGGCCCGGTACGCGCTGGAGCGGCATGACTGGCAGGCTGCGTTCGAACTCGAGCCGCGCACACCGGCTGCAATCGACTGGGATCGTTTCCCATGGCCCGAAGCCATCACTCATTTCGCACGTGGCCTCGGCGCTGTGCACTTAGGCAAAGCGAACGAGACTCGCGGCGCGATCGTGCGTATGCAGCAGCTGGAAGAGAAAACGCGGGCGGCCGGGGAAGAACTGTTTGCCAGGAACATTCGTGTGCTCCGCCTGGAGCTGACTGCCTGGCTGACCCAGCGCGAAGGCGATCTAACAGCGGCGCTCGCGGGGATGCAGGAGGCAGCGGCGCTGGAGCTGTCGACGCCGAAGCATCCCGTCACGCCTGCGCCTACCGTGCCTGCTGTGGAGCTGCTTGGCGAGATCTACAGCGACAGCAAACGCCCCGTCGACGCGCTGGCCTCGTACCGGGAGTGCCTGGCGCAATATCCGAACCGCTTCAACTGCCTCGCGGGCGCCGCTCGGGCAGCGCAACTGGCCGACGACGCTGATGCAGCACGCTCCTACACCACAGCATTGCTGCAGGTGGCTGCGCGAGACTCGCACCGGCCTGAGTTGTCATGGGCCCGCGAGGCCCACTGAGCCACGCTATGCGAGCAACTTCTCCAGCAACATCGCATTCTCGGGCGAGACCTGCACGAACTGCAGGCCGGCTCGAAAACCCTCTTCATGGCGCATGCAGTAGCAGACTCGAGCAATCAGCAGCAGGTTCTGGCGAGTCCCGACGGCTTCGAGTTGCAGATTGAGCCGCACTTCATCGTCAACCGCTAACTGCCGGAGCACTGACAGGCAAACCCCGCCGCTCGAGACATCGATCGTATGGGCGTAGAGCAACTCATCGTCCGGCAGCAGCACGGTGGCACGTATGCGAATGGACGTTCTTGGCTGGCGTCGGCGTTCGGCTGCCAATTCCTGTTCTTGACGTTCCATGGCCCTCGTTGACTCCCTGTATCAATGGATGATCGGGCTGCGGCGATGGTAGAGACAATCCGGTAACCAGGCAATCTCCGAATGATTTCATCCGATACCAAGCCATGGAACGCTGCTCTGTCCAACGGCACTCTTGCCGCGATCGACTCGGCATCGCACCATGTTGCGGCCCGACGTTAGGGTAGCCAGCGCGGTCGCCTCGATGGCCGACCAGGGAGATTGGACATCGTGATCGATACGCTCGTTCGGCGGCTCGTGGCCAGGGCCGCACGGCTCCGTGTGTGCGCGTCTGCGAGCCTCCTGTGCACGTGGCCTCTGCACGCCTACGCCGATCCTGCGACCTCAACCGAGCTCGCCGATCTTTCGCTGCAACAGCTCTCGGAGCTCGAAGTCACCTCCGTATCGAAGATGGCCGAGCTGTTGAGCGCCGCACCGGCGTCGATCTACGCCGGTCGCGGCGGCGTCCAGCCTGACGAGATGCATCACAGTGGCCGATGATAATCTCGATGCGGCCGAGTCATCGAGACGGTCACCTCCGTTCGACTGAAGCAGCCTCGATGCCATCGAACAACCAATTCCTTCTGCTCCTGCAGCGTCGCTTCGCGCCCTTCTTCGCGACACAGGCGCTCGGCGCATTCAACGACAACGTCTACAAGAACGTGCTCGTAATTCTCGCGACCTACCATGCGGCCAACTTCGGCTCGCTGGAGCCGCAGCTCCTCGCGAATTTGGCGGGCGGTCTGTTCATCCTGCCGTTCGTCCTATTCTCCGGCCTTGCGGGGCAATTGGCCGATCGCTTCGATAAGACGCTGGTGCTGCGCACTGTGAAGGTTTTCGAGATCGGCATCATGGCGCTTGCGGGGATCGGCTTCGCACATCAGGACATCGCCGTATTGTTGGCCGCGCTGTTTCTCATGGGCATGCACTCGACCTTTTTTGCACCCGCCAAGTACGGCCTCTTACCCGAAGTACTCCACGATGCGGAGCTCGTCGGCGGCAACGCACTGCTCGAGATGGGCACGTTCCTCGCGATTTTGCTGGGTACGCTCGTCGCAGGCGTGCTCGCGGCCGGTAACGATC
>CBJNAT010000328.1:0-4528 GCA_966434585.1 uncultured Gammaproteobacteria bacterium
GCAATCACGAGCAAGGCAGTAGCGATCAGTGCGACGAATGCGCGCATGAGTGACTTCTCGGTACGGGGCCAGCGCGACGTTGGACTCCAATCGATAAGGCAGGTTCGCCGCCATCAGAGGGTTTCTGACGCGAAGTCGGCCAAGCGGGAGCGCTCGCCACGCATCAACGTGATGTGTCCGGAATGTGCCCACCCTCGGAATCGGTTCACCACGTAGGTCAGCCCTGAGGTGGTTTCCGTCAGATAAGGCGTGTCGATCTGGGCGACATTGCCCAGGCACACGAGCTTGGTACCAGGACCTGCACGCGTGACTAATGCCTTCATCTGCTTAGGCGTCAAGTTTTGCGCTTCGTCAATGATGATATAGCGGTTCAGGAACGTGCGGCCGCGCATGAAATTGAGCGAACGGATCTTGATGCGATTGCGCAGCAGGTCGTTTGTCGCTGCTCGGCCCCAGTTGCCCCCTTCCTGGCTTTGCGTGAGCACCTCCAGGTTGTCCATGAGGGCACCCATCCATGGCTCCATCTTTTCCTCTTCGGTGCCGGGCAGGAAACCGATGTCTTCGCCGAGCGGAATCGTCACGCGCGTCATGATGATTTCCGAGAAGCGGTTCAGCTCAAGCGTCTGAGTGAGCCCTGCGGCGAGTGTCAGTAACGTCTTGCCCGTGCCGGCAGGGCCGAGGATCGTAACAAAGTCGATCTCCGGATCGAGCAGGAGGTTCAGCGCGAAATTCTGTTCACGGTTGCGAGCGGTGATGCCCCACACGCTGTGGCGTTCGCTGCGGTAGTCGCGTACCAGTTCGATCACCGCGCTCTCGCCCTCGATGCGCCGCACGAGGGCCTCGAGACCTTCCGCATCCGGCTGGAAGAGCAACTGGTTCACGTGCCAGTCGCGCGGCATCTGTCCTTGGACGCGGTAGAACGTGCGCGTCTGTTCCTGCCAGGACTGGATGTCCTTGTTCGCGTGCCGCTGCCAGAAGTCCGCCGGCAGCTCCTGCATACCGGTGTAGAGCAGGTCGACATCCTCGATAGTCTTATCGCTCGAGTAGTCCTCGGCATGCACGCCGACGATCGCCGCCTTGATGCGCAGATTGATGTCTTTCGAGACGAGCGTGACCAACGATTCCGGAAACTCGGACTGCAGGGCGAGCGTGTGGCCGAGAATCGTGTTGTCCGCTCCTGTCCCTGGCAGATTCGCTGGCAATGCCGTGGACAAATCCCGGGTTTGGAAATACAGCCGGCCAGTGGGCGTCTTCTTGCCTTGGCTGTACGGCGATGAGGCAGGCAATTCCAAGCCAGCGTCGATTTCAGCCTTCGTGGCATTCGCCATCAGCTCATCGAGGAAGCGGCTGATCTGGCGAACATTGCGTGCCGGCTCGGACAAGCCCTTCTTGCCGGCATCCAGCTCTTCTAAGACCACCATCGGGATGTAAACGTCGTGTTCCTCGAACCGAAAGATCGCCGTCGGATCGTGCATGAGCACGTTCGTGTCGAGGACGAAAATGCGACGTTGAGCGATGCGGCGGGCGAGGCGGGAGACGTTACGAGCGGTCTTGGGAACGGGACTTTCGCCTTTGGGCATGGACGTAGATTTCACCTGAAGATGGTGGGAGGGAAGCTTAAAAAGCAGCGTTTACAGCTGCTCGACAACGTCGAGCACCGCCTGCGCGTGGCCGGCCACTTTGACTTTGCGCCACTCGTGCCGCAGCACGCCTTGGCCGTCGATGACGAACGTGCTGCGCTCGATGCCCATGAACTTGCGTCCGTAGAGGCTCTTCTCGCGGATTACATCGAACAGCGCGCAGAGGGCGCCATCTTCGTCGGAAAGCAGCGTGAAGGGAAATTGCATCTTCTCGCAGAATTTCCGATGCGAGTTGAGCGAGTCTCGCGACACTCCCACGATGATCGCGCCGGCCTTTTCGAACCGCGGCTCCAGATTGCGGAAGTCGATGCCTTCCTGCGTGCAACCCGGCGTGTTGTCCTTCGGATAGAAGTACAACACCCGAACCTTCCCCTTGCTCGCCGATAGCTTCCATGGCCCGGTCGTTGACGCACAGGTGAAGTCGGACACTTTCTTGCCGACTTTGACGGTAGCTGCAGCAGTGGCTGTGGCCAAAGGTCGATCTCTACGGCTTGGCGGGTTCGAGAATGGCGTCCAGGTTCATGTGATCGCAGAGATCCATGAACTCTTCACGAAGGGCGGATACGTGAATGCGCGAAGGGATGTACACCGTCATTTGCACCGAGAACATCGGCGCTCCAGTGTGCGCAGCCGCATAGCTGCGAGTCGTGAGCTCGGCGATGTCGATGCCGCGCGAACTGAAGAAGCCGGCGAGGTTGTGCACGATGCCCGCTTGGTCCAGGCATACCGCATCGACGGTGTACGTGAGGACATCGGTACGGGCAGAGCGCTGTTCCGTGCGTCGCACCGAGATGCTCATGCTGCCTGCGTCGTTCAGGCGCTTGAGCTCCGCTTCGAGCTTTGCTACCGCGTGCCAGTTGCCCGCGACCAGCAGGAGCATGGCGAACTCGCTACCGAGCGCGCTCATGCGGCTCTCTACGATGTTGCCGCCGCCCTCGAGCACGACGCGGGTGAGGTCGTATACGAGGCCGGTGCGATCGCCGCTGATGGCGTTGATGATCAGATATTGCATCGTCGGGACATCGAGTCATTCACGCCCGTCAGGGCGCCGCGGGCAGTGTACCGCAACCATCCCCGCGCGAGTCCGGCGTTCGCTTGCACCGGTGCGGCGCGGGCCAGTAGCATCGCCAGCCTTCTTTGCTCGGGGAGTTCCATGTTCAGCGGCAGTCTCGTGGCCCTGGTTACGCCCATGCAGCTCGACGGTGCGGTGGATAACGCAGCGTTGGAGCGGCTGGTCGAGTTCCACATCGAAAACGGCACCAACGGCATCGTGGCTGTCGGTACGACGGGCGAGTCGCCGACGCTCGACGTGGAAGAGCACATTGGGGTCGTCCGACGCGTGATTCAAATCGTCAACCGACGTATTCCAGTCATTGCGGGAACGGGTGCGAATTCCACGCGCGAAGCCATCGAGCTCACCCGATTGGCGCAAGCAGCAGGAGCGGACGCGTGTCTGCTCGTGACGCCGTATTACAACAAGCCCACACAGGAAGGCCTTTATCAACACTATCGCGCGATCGCCGAGGCCGTTGCGGTGCCGCAGGTGCTCTACAACGTGCCCGGGCGTACGGGCTGCGATCTGAAACCGGAAACGGTGGAGCGTCTGGCTGCGTTCAAGAACATCATCGCTGTCAAGGAAGCCCCCTCGCTCGAGCGCAATCGCGAACTGCTGACCCGGGTGGGTGGTCGCATGGCACTGTTCAGCGGCGACGATGACCTCGCCTGCGAGTCCGTGTTGATGGGCTACAACGGCGTAATCTCGGTGACGGCGAACGTCGCTCCCCGTCAGGTGCGAGCCGTGACGGACGCGGCCCTGGCCAAGAACGTGGCGGAAGCTCGGCGTCTGGACGCGCGCCTGCAGACCCTGCACAAGTCGATGTTCCTGGAGTCCAACCCCATTCCAGTGAAATGGGCGCTGGCGCGCATGGGCAAGATCCCTGGCGGCTTGCGCCTGCCGCTGACACCTCTGAATGCGCAGTACCACGAGACGTTGGAAAAGGCGCTACGAGGCGCGGGGATCGAGTTGCCCTGAGCTTGGCGGGGGCGGGCGGCCCGTGTACCCTGCGCGCCGTCCTGCAGCGGCACGATTTGTAGGAGAGGTGGCCGAGTGGTCGAAGGCGCTGGACTGGAATTCCAGTAACATCTTCACGGGTGTTCGTGGGTTCGAATCCCACCCTCTCCGCCAGAAGCCAGAAGGCCCGGGATTCGCCGGGCCTTCTCGTTTCTGGCACGAGGGTGCGATTCCAACCCACGAAGTTCGACAAAATCGCCTGGAGCGATTTTGGACAGCGGCAGCTGGCGCGAACGCGCGCCGTCCAGGGAGGGAGTAGGCGCAATCCCTGCCGTTCTCCGCAACGCGGTCCGGGAGATTTCTTCTAATGGCCACGCCACGCAAGCAAAAAGCTCTCACACAACTCGGCCACAGCACCCCACTGCCGGCCTCTCCCCAAGAAGCCACCCTCGAACGCGTCCCGAACCCCCACCCCCAGCGCCTCTACGTTGCCCGTTTCACCGCTCCAGAGTTCACCTCGCTTTGCCCCATCACGGGTCAGCCCGATTTCGCCCACATCGTCATCGACTACATCCCGGCCAAGTGGCTCGTCGAGAGTAAATCGCTGAAGCTCTATTTGCATTCGTATCGCAATCACGGGGCTTTCCACGAGGATTGCACCGTGGGCATCGCAAATCGACTGGTCGATTTCCTGAAGCCCCGCTGGCTTCGTATTGGCGGTTATTGGTATCCGCGCGGCGGCATACCGATCGATGTGTTCTGGCAAACGGCTAAACCGCCTGCAGACGTGTGGATCCCTGATCAGGGTGTGGCGCCATACCGAGGTCGCGGTTGATTTCACCGCCTATTTGTTATGCGCAAACGCAGCAGAAGAGCT
>CBJNAT010000329.1:0-4508 GCA_966434585.1 uncultured Gammaproteobacteria bacterium
AACAGCGCCCCAGCGAGCGCACGCACGGGGGGGGGGAACGTAGAGGAGAAAAGTAGGTTCTGCCGCCGCGGCGGCAGCAGGCGCAAGATGCGTTCGAGTTCGTTCGCGAAGTTGAGATCGAGCAGACGATCGGCTTCATCCAGCACGAGTGTCTCGACGTCGCCGAGCGTGACGGCGTTGCGCTCGACGACATCGAGCAGCCGTCCAGGTGTGGCGACCACGACATCCGCGCCGCCGCGAAACGCCATCAGTTGGGGATTGATCGACAGGCCGCCGAAGACCGTCAACACCTTCAGCGGGGTCGGCAGGTAGCGAGCGAACGAGCGGATGGTCTCGCCGATCTGCGATGCGAGCTCGCGAGTGGGTGCAAGGATGAGCGCTCGAACTTCACGTTCGCGTGCCGCTCGTCCGTCGAACAGCCGCTGCAGCAGGGGCAATACATACGCGGCGGTTTTTCCCGACCCCGTCCGTGCGCACGCGCAGACGTCACTACCTTTGAGAATCGCCGGAATAGCAGCGGCTTGAATCGGAGTGGGCTCAATGTAGTACTGCTCGCTGAGCGCACGCAGCAAGGAAGTAGAGAGATGCAACGTAGAGAAGGACATCGCAGAGCTTCGCTAAATCTTACGGACGCGGAACACGCGACCTTTGATCTTGCCGGCGCGCAGTCGCTGCAATGCTCGATCGTGCAGGCCGCGCTGGATGGCGACATACGTGCGCGTCGGAAACACATCGATCTTGCCGATGGCGCTCGCCGGCAATCCAGCATCGCCAGTCAGCGCGCCGAGCAAGTCACCCGGCCGCAGTTTATCTTTACGGCCCGCGTCGACAACCAGCGTGACAAACGGCGCGAGAAGCGGCTCCTCGCCATTTGCTTTTGTCGGCCTCTCGCGCCATTGCAGCGGCGCGTCGAGCCGTGACTCGATCGCTTCGACGCGCTTCGCCTCATGTGGCGAGCACAGACTGACCGCGATGCCACGTCGACCCGCGCGACCCGTACGGCCGATGCGATGCAAGTGGGTGTCGGCATCGGCGGCGATGTCGAAGTTGATCACCATCGCCAGCTCGGCGACATCGAGGCCGCGTGCGGCGACGTCGGATGCGACAAGCACTGTGCAGCTCCGGTTCGCAAAGCGCACGAGCATCTCCTCGCGTTCGCGTTGATCGAGCTCGCCGTGTAACGCGAGCACGGAGAAATCGTGCGCGGCCAGCTCGCTCGCGATTCTGCGCACCTCTTGCCGCGTATTGCAGAAGACAACGGCGGTTTCCGGACGGTAGTGCAGCAGGACGGCTCCCAGTGTGTCGAGCTTTGCCTCGGCATCCACTGCCATGAACACCTGTTCGATCGCAGGTTCATCGACGTGCGACGAGACCGTGACGTCGAGCGGGTCGTGCTGCAATTGTCGCGAGACTTCGCGTACTTCGTCGGGGATCGTTGCGGAGAACAGCAACGTCTGACGCTGCAGAGGTATGCGCTCAATGATGCTGTGGAGGTCGTCTGCGAAGCCCATGTCGAGCATGCGATCGGCCTCATCGAGCACGAGCACTTTGAGACCGTCGAGCGGTAACGCTTCCTTCTCGACCAACTCGAGGATGCGCCCCGGTGTACCGACCACAATGTGCGGCTCGTGAGTAAGCGAGGCGAGATGTGGACGCAGCGGAATGCCACCGCACAAGGTGAGTACTTTGACGTTGGGTATGAAGCGCGCGAGACGGCGAATCTCGCGACTCACCTGATCGGCCAGCTCACGCGTCGGACACAACACCAGCCCCTGCAACTTCACCGCTGCGGCATCGAGCGCGGCCAGCAGCCCGAGCGCGAATACGGCTGTCTTACCGCTGCCGGTTGCTGCCTGCGCAACGACATCGCGACCGGCGAGCACGGCGGGCAGGCTCGCGGCTTGCACAGGGGTTATCGTGACGTAGTCGATCTCGGATAAAGCACGCTGCAGCGACGCGCTCAGAGGGAGTTGGGAGAAATCAGGCATCGCGCGATGATGCCTGATCGGCTCTGGGCACGTGCGCAGATTCGAGGTTACTGGATGAGTCCGAGCGGAGGTGTGCGTTACACCATCCCGCGGATCTCGGCGATATCCCGCATCGGTGGCGCGCCGAACATGCGCGCGTACTCGCGACTGAACTGGGATGCGCTTTCGTAGCCGACGCGGTAAGCGGTTGTGGCCGCATCGACATCTTCGGATAACAAGATGTGCCGAGCCTCCGTCAGACGCAGGCGCTTCTGATACTGCAACGGACTCATGGCAGTGACGGCTTTGAAATGCTGATGGAAAGATGACGGACTCATATTCGCCATCGCGGCGAGTTGCTCGACGCGCACCGGCGCGGCGATATGCGTTTTGATCCTGCGAATGACCTGGGCGATCTTGTGCGTCGTGCTGCCGGCGATCGCCATCTGCGCGATCGCGCCACCGTAGTTGCCGCTCAGCAGGCGGTAATGGAATTCCCGCAACATCATCGGCGTCAGCATCGGAATGTCTTTCGGCGTGTCGAGCAGCCGTGCGAGTCGCAGGACACACTCCTGTGTCAGGCTGTCCAACGTGCCGACGAATAATCCTCGCTGCGTTTCGGCGCGCGTCCAGCTCGCATCGCTCGATTGTGCGATCAGCTCGCCAATCTGCCGAGGATCGATCTCGATCTGCAGACACAAGTACGGCCGATCGGCGCTTGCCTCCGTGACCTGACCCACCAAGGGTAGATCCACCGAAATGGCGAGAAACTGCGGCGGTGCGTAGCGATAAATTTCATCCTCGAGGAGCACCTGCTTGGCGCCCTGCGCGATCACGCAGACCGAGGGCTTGTACACGGCCGGCAACTTCATGTTCGGCGCGGACAACTGAATGCAGAACAGCCCGCTGACCGCGGTGGCATGAATGCCGTCACCATTGGAGTGTTTGCGGACGATGCTGGCGAGCGCCTGCTGCCCGTCGTTCTCCATCCTGTTGATTCGTGATGCCATTTGCGAGCGACCATACATGCCGCTGCTCACCATCTCAACGCTGGTTTCCATCGACCTGGAGGAATAGGCAATCACCTCGGAACTCTGGGTATCCAGCAGAGCGCCGCGCGTCGACAGACTCTCTCCCCGTCCAGACACTTTCACGGGAGAAGCACATGTCCAGCGTCAACACCGGCCTCATCGCCAACCGCGTCGTTCTCATCACTGGCGCCAGCAGCGGCATCGGTGAAGCCACTGCCCGCCTCCTCGCCGAGCAGGGTGCGAAAGTCGTGCTGGGCGCACGTCGCACAAACCGCCTGCAGAAGGTCGCCGCCGATATCCGCGAGCGTGGCGGGGTGGCCGAGTACCGAACTCTCGACGTCACCAGCCGCGAAGACGTGGAAGCCTTCGTCGCGTTCGCGCGCGAGAGATTCGGCCGGGTCGACGTCATCTTCAACAACGCCGGCGTCATGCCCGTATCTCCCATGAGCGCACTGAAGACGGACGAATGGGAGCGAATCATCGACGTGAACATCAAGGGCGTGCTGAATGGCATCGCCGCGGTATTGCCGATCATGCAAGCACAAGGCAGCGGTCACATCATCAACACCGCCTCCACCGGCGCACATGCGGTGGGCGCGCAGTTCGGCGTGTACTGTGCCAGCAAGTATGCGGTGCGAGCGATCTCCGAAGGGCTGCGTCAGGAGATGGACACCCTCCGCGTGACCCTGATCTCCCCGGGCGTGACGGAGTCAGAGCTTGGGTCTGACATCACCGTCGAGAGCACCGCCAAGGACGTGAAGCAACTGCGCAGCGTCGCCCTCGCCGCAGACGCCATCGCACGCGCAGTGCTGTACGCGATCTCACAACCCGCCGATGTCGACGTGAATGAGATGATCATTCGTTCGGTTCGCAGCGCGGGGCATGCATTCTGACACTGACTTCGAGCGTCTAGAACCTATCTCAAAATCGCCGAGAGACGTTTATTGGCGTTCCGCCGGAGCGCAGGAACCGCAGCATATATGCGGATATGTGAGGATTCCGAGCACCGCCGGGGCGCCAAGAAATCGGCTCGCAGGCATTTTGAGATAGGTTCTAGTAAGTGAGATCAGCGAAGCACGGGCTGGTACTTCACCTGGCGCCTAGGCTTTAGTCAGTCGAAGAACGCTCTTGATGCGCGCCAACAACTCGCGCATGTGGAAGGGTTTGGCCACGTAATGGTCGGCGCCCACTTCGAGGCCGACGGGCCGGAGTGCTCGTACGCGCAGCTCGTAGGAACAATTTGGATATTTCGCTGCAACGAGCAGGGCTAGTGTGGAGTTATTCATGCAGCCTCCCGCTCGCGAGGCACGAGCGCCTCGTGCACGACCATCCTCGAGAAGGGCCATAGGAGAAAACCATGAGCATCGCAGCATCAGTAGCGCGGCATCTGCATCGCACGGGCGTGAAGTACGAGCTGATTGCGCACCACCACACGTCCAACAGCACGTACAGTGCACAGGCTGCCCACGTGCCGGGCGAGCAGCTCGCCAAATGCGTCATGTTGGAAGAC
>CBJNAT010000330.1:0-4501 GCA_966434585.1 uncultured Gammaproteobacteria bacterium
ATCCCTGTGCCCGGGTGGCACTCGATGAGGTGTTTCATGAATTCGGGGTCGTGCGCAGCGCGGTGGACAACTAGCTAGCGAGCGGTGGCGGTCATTGAGCCCAATATCTCCCGCAACGGCCGCTCCGACTGGCTGTCGTACCAATCCTCGATCAAGCGATAAGAGACAGAAGTCGGCATCGGCAAGACCGGCCCGCCGCGCGCGATGTCCTCGCGCGTGAACCAGCGTGCGTCTTCGAGTTCCTGATCGTGCAGCTCGATGGCCGTCGTGCGGGCGTATGCGACGAAGCCGATCATCAGCGAGGAGGGAAATGGCCAGGGTTGGGAGGAGTGGTACTCGACTGCGTCCACGTGCACGCCGGTTTCTTCGAGCACTTCACGGATCACCGCGTCCTCCAGACTCTCACCCGGTTCAACGAATCCCGCGATCGTGGAATAGCGCCCGGGAGGCCAGGACGCCTGCCGGCCGAGCAGCGCGCGCTCGCCACCGGTGTCGGTGATGAGCGTGATGATGGCCGGGTCGATACGGGGGAATTGCTGGTGCTTGCACGCTTGATTGCTGCACAGGAGCACGTGGCCTGCATTGTGCGGGCGGGTCGGCGCACCACAACGCCCACAGAAGCGATGACGCTCGCGCCAAAGCATTAGCGCACGTGCATAGGCGAGCACGCCGGCTTCATCCGCCGGTAGTTGTCCCGCCATGAAGCGCAGGTCTACCACCTCGAGGTGCGGTTCCAGCGGCATCTCCGTGTCGGAGAAATCCACGGCAAAGCAAATGCGCTCGTGAAACTCGCCGAGGAAGACCGCATCGTGCTCCACGAGCAAGGCTGAGGAATTCTCGAGGAACCAAGCAGCCGCACGTCCCTCCGAACGCGAGATGAAGCTCCGGCCCTGGACCACAGGCACGATCAACGCCGCCGGATCCTGCTTCGCCGCCGCAAGCCATGCGTCGTCACGTCGCCTGTGGGAAGCGCGCTCGAGGTAATGACCGGCGAACAGGTTGGGCAATTGGCGCGACATGGAAAGCGGAGGGCCGTCGAAGGGCACAGGGTAGCGCGTTGGGGTGAGCCCAGCGCTACGAGTCATAGTACATCGCACTCCTCGTCCGTAATCGACGCTCCGGAGCTACGCGGCTGACCCCGCACCCACCTCCGCCACGATTTTCTTGATCTCCGGCACACACGACCCGCAGTTCGTTCCTGCGCGGAGCTTCTGCCCGACGGCTTGCGCAGATGTCAGCTCGAACTTCTTGATCGCGCCGCAAATCGTGTTGCGACCGACGCCGAAGCACGAGCACACGGTCGGTCCCGCATCGCTCCCTGCATCCATCGGTTGACCCACGAGCAGGCCCGCGCGCTCGCGATCGTCGAGCCGCGATTTCTCGAACAGGCTCGACAGCCATGTGCGCGACGGTAGATCCGGTCGGCGCGAGATGAACACGCACGCGGCGAGACAGTCATCGACGATCCACGCGCCGCGATACAGGCCCGCTGCGGGATCCGAGAACTCGAGCCAATCCGCGCTCGAGCCGCGCGCACCGACGATGCGGCGAGCCCAGCTCGACCAATCGCTGTATGCGCGGCGGCCCGCGAGCTCGTAGCGGATGAACTCCTTGCCTTGCACGCGCGTCCACCAGGTGACGTCGGGTATCTGAATCGGCGCGCGCGAGAGAATGAAGCCGTGCCACGCTACGACGAACGGCTCGACGTGAGCGGGCGTGTGCTTGAGCTCAGGTTCACCCGAAATCGGATCGACGATGGGGTTCACGAGCGAGCCCACGCGTGCGTCGGACGCAAACGTGTTGCTCCAGTGAATCGGCACGAAGACCGTGCGGCGCGGCATTTCACCGCTCGTGCGCAGCCGCGCGACCATCGAGCCGTGCCGCGTGCGCACGCGAACGAAGTGCCCGCTCTGCGCGCCGATGTTCAACGCATCCAGTGGATGCAGGTGGACAAAGGGTTCGGGCTCGTGCGTGTTGAGGCGTGCGGCGAGACCTGTGCGCGTCATCGTGTGCCACTGATCGCGAACGCGCCCCGTATTGAGCACGAACGGATATTCGGCATCGGGCGGATTCGCAGGTGCATGCGGCGGTGTCGCTACGAAACGCGCCTTGCCATCGGGGTGGAAGAAGCGCCCGTCGGTGAACAGACGCTCGGTGCCCCGGTGCGAGCGTGAGGTGATCGGCCATTGCGTCGGCGGCAACATCTCGTACTCATCCGGGCTCAAACTCGCTAGCCCGCTGATGTTGAACGCGCGTGTGCCGTTGTTCTCGGCACCCGAGAGCTGCGCATGCTCGATGAACACCTCGTGCGAGGAAGCGAAGTTGAAACCTTCGCCAAAACCCATCCTCTTTGCGACCTCCGAAATGATCCACCAGTCGGGGCGTGACTCACCCGCGGCGCGTTGAAAGCGTCGCTGTCGCGAGATGCGGCGCTCGGAGTTCGTGACCGTGCCGTCTTTCTCGCTCCAACCCTGCGCCGGCAACAACACGTGCGCGAGTGCATTCGTGTCGGTGTGGCGAACGCAGTCGGAGACGACCACGAGCTCGCAGCGCTTGAGTGCGGCGCGCACACGATCCGCGGCTGGTAGGCTCACGACGGGATTCGTTGCCATGATCCACACGGCCTTGATGCGGCCGGCGTGAATCGCTTCGAAGAGCTCGACGGCTTTGAGTCCCGGCGACTGTGCGATGCGCGGACTGTTCCAGAACGTTTGCACGATGCGACGCTGCTCGGTATCCGCGAGCTCCATGTGCGCAGCGAGCATGTTCGCAAGCCCGCCGACTTCGCGACCCCCCATCGCGTTCGGCTGTCCGGTGATCGAGAACGGCCCCATGCCGGGTTTGCCGATGCGCCCGGTGAGCAGGTGACAGTTGATGATGCTGTTCACCTTGTCGGTCCCAGCGGAGCTCTGATTCACGCCTTGCGAGAACGCGGTAATGGTCCGCTCAGTGTCGGCGAACCACGAATAAAACGTTTCGAGTGTGGCCGGATCCACGCCGCAGATCTTCGCCACCGACTGCACGTCCCCTGCTGTGTTCTCGGTGACGAGCAGCGTGCGCTGCAGATCGCGCGTGTGCGCATCGACGAAGGGTTGGTCGACGATGCCCTTGCGATGTAGATACGAGAACAGGCCATTGAACAGCCAGACGTCCGTGCCCGCTCGGATCGGCAGATGCAAATCCGCGCCTTCGGCAGTGGCCGTGCGGCGCGGATCGATGACGACCAGCTTCATGCCGGGACGTTGCTGCCGCGCCTGCTCGATGCGCTGAAAGATGATGGGGTGACACCACGCCGTATTCGAGCCGACGAGCACGATGAGATCCGCGAGCGCGAGATCCTCGTAGTTGTTCGGTACCAGGTCTTCGCCGAAGGCACGCTTGTGGCCGGCCACGGCGGACGACATGCACAACCGCGAGTTGGTATCGATGTTGGCGGTCCCGATGTAGCCCTTCATCAGCTTGTTCGCGACGTAGTAATCCTCGGTCAGCAACTGCCCGGAGACATACAACGCCACGGACTCGGGGCCGTGTTCGTCGATGATGCGCTTGAATCCTTCGGCCACATGATCGAGCGCCGTCGACCACGATACGCGCTGACCTTGGATCAGCGGATGCAGAAGCCGGTCGTCTTCATCGAGTGTGTCGGCGAGCGCGGAACCCTTGGAACATAAACGCCCGTAGTTCGCAGGATGATCGGGATCGCCGCGCACTTCGATCTCGCCGAGACCGTTGCGCGTGGCGATGACACCGCAGCCGACGCCGCAGTAGGGACAAGTCGTTCGAATGCCAGTCATTGCATCGTGCCGGCAACTGCCGCGCCAAAGAGGAGCTTGTCACGCAGCGGGCCGATGTCGCGGCCTTCCTGCATCAGCTCGAAATACCAGGTGCCATCTCGCGTATCGCCGTAAAGCACAGCGCCACGCACGCGATTGTTCTCGATCGTCAGGCGCTTGTAGATGCCCCGCTTCAAGTCCTTCAGCACGAGCGTTTCGCTGCCGGGGCGACCGATGAAGTCGCCGGCGGAGAACACGTCGATGCCGGTGACCTTCAGTTGCGTCGAGACGATTGAGCCCGCGTAGTGGCCGATGCCGAACTCGGCAAGATGGGTCGCGCACACTTTCGCCTGTTCCCACAACGGCGCGACGAGGCCGTAAGTGCTGTTGCGATGTTGCACGCATTCGCCCACCGCGTAGATGCTGGGGTCGAAGGTTTGCATCGTGTCGTTCACGAGCACGCCGCGATCGCAGCGCAGACCAGCGGCCAGCGCCAGATCCATGTTGGGGCGGATGCCGGCGGCCATGACGATCAAATCGGCTTCGAGTTCGGTGCCGTCTTCGAGGCGGAGGCCGCGGACGCGGGGCGCGGACGCGCCGGGCGTGAGGCTTGGGGCGTGAGACGTGAGGTCGGAAGTAATTTCCACCGTCTTCGCCGGCATCACAAACTTGAGCCCCCGCTGTTCGAGCGTCTGCTTCAACAATGCACCGGCTGCTTCATCGAGCTG
>CBJNAT010000331.1:0-4501 GCA_966434585.1 uncultured Gammaproteobacteria bacterium
ATTCGTACAACTTACCAAGGTGCAAGGTGCCGAAGGCGGGATTCGAACCCGCACGCCCGAAGGCACAGCGTCCTAAGCGCTGCGTGTCTACCTGGTTCCACCACTTCGGCCCGGACCAAGGATATGACTCAGGCCGCTTCGAGCCCGAGGTCCTTCCGGAGCTTGGCCACATGCCCGGTGGCCTTGACGTTGTACTGGGCCAGCTCGATCCTGCCCTCGGCGTCGACGACGAACGTCGAGCGGATGACGCCCTCGACGACCTTGCCGTACAGCTTCTTCTCCCCGAACGCGCCCCACGTGGTGAGGACGTCCTTGTCGACGTCGGAGAGCAGCATGATCGTGAGGTTCTCCTTCTCGCGGAACATCGCGAGTCGCTCGGTGGTGTCCTTCGAGATGCCGAGGTCAGGCAGGCCGAGCGAACCGGCGGCGACGCCGCCGCCCGACAGATAGATGGCCTTGAAGCCGGCGCGCTTGGCCAGCAGCGCATGGTTGGCGTTGATCGCGCCGACGACTTGCAGCGGCGATTCTTCTTTGACCGCCGCGCGCAATCGGGCGCCCGGGGACTTACTCGGTGTAGCCATGCTTGATCCTGACGTCCTCAAGAAATTGAACTCATCATCGGCCGGAGAAGCGCGGAGTCCGCTTCTCCAGAAAGGCGCTCACGCCTTCGCGGAAATCCTGTGTGCCGAGACAACGCACCTGCGCGTCGACTTCGTCTTTCATCGTGTCGCGCAGGTCGGACACGGCCGCACGACGCACGTTGCTCTTCATACCGGCGACTGCAACCGGAGCCGCCTTGGCCAGCTCGGCGCCCCAGCCGGAAGCCGTCACGAGGACTTGATCGTCGTCGACGAGGCGATTGACCAGACCGAGCTGCAAACAGCGATCGGCCGGCATGCGCTCGCCGAACATCGCCACTTCGAATGCGACACGCGGGCCGAGCCGCTGTGCGAGTTGCCACGTCACACCGCCATCCGGAACGAGCGCCAGCCGCGCAAACGGCACCTGCATGAAAGCGGAGCGGCCCATCACGACGAGATCGGACGCGAGCACGTAGCCCAACGCAATACCCGTCGCGAAACCCTGCACCGCCGCAATCACGGGCTTCGGCATCTCGGCAATCGTCAGCACGCCCGCGTTGTACTCGTCCTCGAGCTGCCGGCGCGTCTCCTTTGCCAGATCTCCCTGCACGGCCATGACAGCCTTGAGATCCAATCCGGCAGAAAAGCCGCGGCCGTTACCCGCAAGCACGACCGCACGGACGCCCTCATCCGCGGCTGCTTTCTCTAGAGCGGCTTTCAAACCCAAACGCAGGCTGTCGTCGAAGGCATTCAGTGCGTCCGGACGGTTCAGGGTCACGGTCGCAACCGCGTCTTGGACGGCGTACAGCACTGTGTCGGGCATCCGATTCTCCTGCAGGAGGTGCGGCAGGAAACGCTCGGAACGTGCGCCCGGACCGCCAGGGGGCCGCTATCTTAGGCGACGAGGGGGGCGATGCCTATTCCTCGGGCGCGGTGGAACCGTTCGCTTGCGGCGAAGGACAAGTCGTCCCGTTCGATCGGAGTTTGGAGTGAACTCTCGTGCGCCGCGGTCGTTGCTCAAGGGTCGTTCCAATCAAAGGAGAGCGCCATGGCCAGCAAGACACAGGGGAAAACGGTGAAGCAGGTGCTCTCGGACAACGTCCGGCGGCAGCAACTGCGCGCGCCGGCAACGGCGAGCCCCGGGACGAGTGCGCGCAAGAAGGCAGCGGCACGCAAACGCGCGGCGCAGGCGGCCGAGAGGCGCTAGCAGCCTGTCGGACTTAGGAGCGAAACAGTCGCGAATACTGCGTCTCATGTAAGGCACTGCCGACGCCGAGGCCCACGGTCGCCACTCCGATCTCATCGTCCGCAGACCCGAGTGCTTGCCGGACGAACGCCGGTATCCTATCCGCGACCGCGTGCAGGATGCGCTGGCCCGCGCTCTGCCCGAGCGGCACGAGCTTCACCGCTGCTAGCGTCTGATTTTCCGCCCACGTCCAGGCATAGGTGGTAAGCGCATCTTCACGAGCGATTTGCCAATGCACCGCCGCGAGGGCGAATGCGGCGGCATAAGTCACGGATCGGTCGGCGACGAGCCGCTCGAGAAGCTCCTGCTCGGTGACCGGCAGATCGAACTCCCGCAAGAGCTTCGCCAGCGCGGCGCCCAAGTGACGATCCTCGGTCCGCAGCTCATCGGTTTCGCGGCTCGCGATCAATAGTGAGCTCCAGCGGATCACAGCTGCGGCATCGGCTCCAGACCAGGCATCGTGCAAGCGCGCGAGCACCGGCAAATCCAACGTCGCGATCGACTCCCGCGCGACGCCCTCGATCCATGCGCGCGCGGTCGCTTCATCGCGCACCCAGCCCACATGCACGGCATGCTCGAGCCCTTGCGAGAAATGAAAGGCGCCGATCGGCAGCGCCGGGCTCGCCAGCTGCAGGAGTCGAAGCAGAGGCTTCGCTTTATCCATGCGAGTGGCCGTGTCCGCCGCCGTGATAGTGGTAGGTCACGGTCGAAGAGGAGTGGCTGTAAGCGCCGCCTTCCGGCTCGAACGGCGCGCGCTCGACCATGACCGTCAGGCCAAGACCGCGAACCATGTCGTCGAGTACATGATCGTGCAGATAACGCACCCAGCCGGCGCCGATCTGCAGCGGGACGTGTCGATTGCCCAAGTGGTAGCTCACACGCGCGAGTGTGTACGCATCGCTGGAATGCACCGTGGACACCTCTTCCGCCGCAGCGACGACGCCGATGATGCGGCCATCGTCCGCTTCGAGCCGATCGCCACCCCGCAGCACGGTGCCACGCTCGAGGAACAGTCCCACCTCCTCGCCGCTGTCGAGCTGCGTGCGGAGGCGGCTTTTGGTCCGTGAGTCGTAGGGCAGTGTGAGGGACAGCACGGGTGAGCTCGTGCACGTTGCCCGTTTCGAGATACTGATCATGGGTGCAAGCCGAACTGGGAACCACGAGTATCGAGGCCGCGCGGCTGTGAGCGCAACCGCCCGCCGCTCCCGCCTCACCCTCCTCGCCTAGCTCAAGGGCAGAGACCCGAGCATGCGTGAGTCCGATCAAGCATCCGTTCCGACGATCCGCAATAACTCTTTCATGATGAGCATCAGATGGTACGGGTCGCTGGCGCTCGGTTCGAAATCGAAGTGCTCGTAAAAGCCCTTGGCGTTGTCGTCCTTGGCGTAAACAAGCACGGCACGCGCACCGATGGTACTGGCGGCGCTTGCGGCGCGCAGGAGCGCGTCCTTGAGCAGCGCGGGGCCAATGCCTTTGCCTTGGAGCGATTGGTCGACGGCGAGACGCGCAAGAAGAATGACGGGAATCGGGTGCCGCGCTAGTCCCTTCTTGATGCGCTCGGTCGCTTCGACGTGTGTCACCGAGCCTGCCGCCAGGCTGTAATAGCCAAGTACCACGAGGTCCTTGGCGATGACATAGGTTTGCGAGCTATGCGCCTGCTGACTATTCCATGCCTGACGTTTGAGGAAGCGATTTAGATCTTCCTTGCCACAATCGAATCTGTCGAGCAGATGCTGACGTTTCAATTTCTCAATGACGCCGTAGCCGCTCACTCTACGACGCTGCGCGTTGTGAGTAGTTTCTTAAGGCGAGGTCGGACCTTCACAGGAGCGTCGAGCGCGGCGGTGAACGCATCGTATTGTCGCGCGCTCAACCGGAATTCTGTCCGCGCCGCCAATGTCTCGGCGGCGGCTTCAAGCCCCTTGTCGAGCAGGAAGGCACTTAGGCTCTTGCGCTCGATATCAGCCGCGCGCTTCAGAAGCGACTTCTCCTTCGGCGGAAGCCGGAATTCCAGCCGGTCATTCCGGCGCTTGGCAGAAGTGGGCATGGTCATCTCCGCGTGCTTTCATGCTTGAACTCTACCCTCCGTACAATGTACGGACAACTCACGAGTGGCGGTTCTCATTCTTCGGCCGTTTTCTTGCACTGATGCATTGCTGCGCAGAAGATAGAACCGATCTCACCCAGCTTGCGGCGCGCAGTCGCATGACGCGCCGCAACCAGCATTCTCGGAAGAGCGCGCGACGCAACTCGGGATATGCTTTACGCCCTATGCGTGGCCGTTCACTGCTATCGCGTCGACACGCCGTGCTTGGCGGGTTGTGCCTGTGCTGTGCGCCCGGATGGAGCCGCGGCGCTGATGAGCGCAAGGCGCTTGAAACCAGGGAAATCGCTCACGGAATCCATATTCGCCGGGGGGCGGACGAGATCGCCTCCGTGCACAACCAGGATGCCATCGCAAACGTCGGATTCGTCGTCGGGCGAGAGAGCGTTGCTGTGCTCGATAGCGGTGGCAGTCTCAACGATGGTGAGCAACTGCGTCGCAGCATCAGGAACGTGACGGACCTGCCGATTCGGTACGTATTGATGTCTCACGTGCACCCGGATCATATCTTCGGTGCGGGCGCGTTCCTGCAAGACAAACCCGCGTTCGTCGCGCACGCTCAGTTGCCGC
>CBJNAT010000332.1:0-4499 GCA_966434585.1 uncultured Gammaproteobacteria bacterium
CGTGCATTTCGCCGTCGGGCTGCCGCCGCTGCTGCGTATGTACGGCGATTTGATGCCGATCAAGTTCCGCGACTTGAGCCAGGCGGAGTTGGAAAGCTACGTTGCCGAGATCACGACCAAGCCGCAGCAGGAGCAGCTGCGGCGGGGCCACGATGTGGACTTCTCTTACGTCTCAGCGAACGGCGGCCGCTTCCGCGTGAACGTGTTCCGCAAAGACACTGGCGTTGGCGCGACATTTCGTGCGATTCCCTCCGAAGTGCCCACGCTCGAGCGGCTGAACCTGCCGCCGATCGTGAAGAAGCTGTGCGATCACCACCAAGGCATGATCCTGGTGACGGGATCGACCGGCACGGGCAAATCCACGACGCTCGCCGCGATGATCGATCACCTGAACTCCACACGGAAGGTGAACATCGTCAGTCTCGAAGATCCGATCGAGTTCGTGCACAAAAGCAAGCAGAGCCAAGTCATCCAGCGCGAGCTCAATACCCACCTCCCCTCCTTCTCGGAAGGCGTGCGCGCAGCGATGCGCGAAGACCCCGACGTGATTCTCGTCGGCGAATTGCGCGATGCAGACACGATTCGCTGGGCGATGACGGCGGCGGAAACGGGCCATCTAGTGCTCGGCACGCTGCATACGACCGGCGCAGTCAAGACGATCGACCGCATCGTCGATGCGTTGCCGGCCGAAGAGCGCGAACAGACGAAGAGCTTTCTCTCCCAGAGCTTGCTGGCGGTGATCACGCAAGTGCTGGTGAAGACGGCCGATCAGCGCGGCCGCAAGGCCATGTGCGAAATCATGGTCGTCACCCGCGCGATCGGTAAGCTCATCATGACCGATCAGACGCACCAAATTCCCTCGCAACTGCAAACCGGCAAAGACCTCGGCATGCAGATGCTGGATCAGGCTCTGCTCGCAGCGGTGCAGGCGAAGGAAATCGACCCCGACGACGCTTATGTGTATGCATCCGACAAGAAGCTGTTCGCACGCTTCGTCACGGATGTGAGCGTGATGCCGAAACTCGATCTGGCGCCGGGCTGAGCATCATGAGCACCGAAGCTTCCACCCGTACCTCGACGCTGTCCGGCACCGCGCAACAGCAGGTCGCGCCGAAAAAGATCGACGAGTTCTTGAAAGACGTCCTCGCGAAAAACGGCTCCGATCTGCACTTCATCGCGGGCGATCCGCCGCGCATCCGCTTGTACGGCGAGTTGCAGCACTTGCGACCGGAGGTGCTGCAGCCCGCGTTCGTCGAAGAAGTACTGCGCGAGATCATGCCGCGCGCTGCGCAACAGCGCCTCGAAGAGAAGCATGGCGCCGACTTCGCCTACATCATTCCCGGCGTTTCGCGCTTCCGCGTGAACGTCATGCGCCACCTTTACGGCTTGGGCGCGGTGTGCCGAGCGATTCCTTCCAAGGCGCTGACGCTCGACCAGCTCAACATGCCGGACGCCGTGCGCGGCCTCTGCAAAGTGAACAGCGGATTGATCCTCGTCACAGGCAAGACCGGCTCGGGCAAATCGACGACGCTTGCGGCGATGATCGATGACATCAACCAGCGGATGAAGGGGCACATCCTCACCATCGAGGACCCCATCGAGTTCGTGCACACGCGCAAGAACTGCCTGATCAGCCAGCGCGAGATCGGGCATCACACACCTTCATTCGCCGAAGCCCTGCACTCGGCACTGCGTGAAGATCCAGACGTGATCCTGGTCGGCGAGTTGCGCGACTATGAAACGATGAGCATCGCCGTCACGGCGGCGGAAATGGGCATTCTCGTCATGGGCACGCTGCATACGAACGGCGCCGCCCCGACGGTCGACCGCATCGTGAACGCATTCCCGGCCGACAAGCAGTCGCACGTGCGCGCGATGTTGTCGACCTCGCTGCGCGGGGTGATCTCGCAGCAGCTCATTCCGCGCGCCGGTAAGCCGGGACGCGTAGCGGCGCTCGAGATCATGGTGAACACACCGGCCGTGGCCAACCTGATCCGCCAAGGCAAGCTGGATCAGCTCGAGAACGCCATGCAGAGCGGCGCCCAGCACGGCATGCGCCCGATGGACACGGCAATCCAGGCGCTGCTCGAGAAGGGCGAAATCGCCGGCAAGGACGCGTACAAGAAGGCCATCAACAAGGCTAAGTTTGAGCATTTGAAGGATGTGGGATAGCAGTCGGCTAGCTAGCTAGTCGGCTAGTCTGCTAGCCAGAGTCAGAGGCGACTGTCTGGCTAGCAGACTAGCAGACTAGCAGACTGACTTGACCGACTTGCCGAAGCCTTCGCCGCCCCGTGGCATACTTCGCTGCCGTATCAGCAGCGAATCTGCCATGTCGACGCCGCCCCGCAACCTGTTCGTCACCACCGCTCTGCCCTACGCCAACGGGCCGTTCCATATCGGGCACATCATGGAATACATCCAGGCCGACGTCTGGGTGCGATTCCAACGGATGCGAGGGGCTCGCGTGCACTTCGTCGGTGCCGATGACGCACACGGCGCGCCGATCATGCTGAAGGCGGAGAGCGAAGGGATCACGCCGGAAGAACTCGTCGCACGTATTGCCGCCGGCCGCCCGCAATATCTGCAGGGCTTTCACGTCTCCTTCGATCACTGGCATTCGACGCACTCGCCCGAGAACGTCGCGCTGTCGACGGATATCTATCGTCACCTGAAGAATGCCGGGCTGATCTACGTGAAGCCCGTGGAGCAGTTCTACGATCCGGTGAAGAAGATGTTTCTCGCGGATCGCTACGTGAAGGGCGAGTGCCCGAAGTGTCGTGCCAAGGATCAGTACGGCGATGCGTGCGAGGTGTGCAGCTCGGTGTATTCGCCGACGGACCTCATCAACCCGTACTCGACATTGTCCGGTGCAGCGCCTGTACGGCAGACGTCCGATCATTTCTTCTTCAAATTATCGGACCCAAAGTGCGTCGCGTTCCTCACGGATTGGCTGAGCTCATCGGGACGGCTGCAATCAGCCGTCGCGAACAAGGCGCGCGAGTGGTTGACGACGACGGGCGAGCAGAAACTCGGCGACTGGGACATCTCGCGCGATGCACCGTACTTCGGCATTCCGATTCCCGACGCGCCGGGCAAATTTTTCTACGTGTGGCTGGACGCCCCTGTGGGCTACCTAGCCTCCCTCAAGAGCTACTTCGATCAGGGTAAGGCGCGGGCCCAAGGCGAAACACGCAGCTTCGATGAATTCGTTGCGGCAGACGACGTCGAACAGATTCATTTCATCGGCAAGGACATCATCTACTTCCACACGCTGTTCTGGCCAGCGATGCTGCAGTTCGCCGGCCGCAAGGTGCCGAACAACATCTTCGTCCACGGCTTCATCACCGTCTCGGGCGCAAAGATGTCCAAGTCGCGTGGCACGGGGATTAGTCCATTGCGCTACCTCGAACTCGGCATGAGCCCGGAATGGCTCCGCTATTACCTAGCCGCCAAGCTGAACAGCAACGTCGAGGACATCGACTTCAACCCCGATGACTTCGTCGCGCGTGTGAACAGCGATCTGGTCGGCAAGTACGTCAACATCGCGAGCCGGGCAGCAGGTTTCATCACCAAACGATTCGGGGGCCAGTTACTGCCGGTGGATCCCAATCGCGCAGTCGCCACTGCAAGCTGGAGCACGAGTGCCTCGGAAGCCGAAGAGCGCATTGCCAAGCTCTATGAAGATCGCGAATTCGGGCGTGTCGTTCGCGAAGTCATGAATCTGGCCGACGAGATGAACGCGGCTATCGATCGCGAGAAGCCGTGGGAACTGGCCAAAGATCCCACCCAGGAAGCACGACTGCACGCCGTTTGCTCGGATTGCATCCACGCTTTCCGGCAACTGACGCTGCTGCTCGCCCCCATCCTGCCGAAGACTGCAGAGCGCGCGGCGGCCATGCTGGGTCTCGAGCAACCATTGCGCTGGTCGCAATTGCGCGAGCCGATGGCGGGCTCCATGCAACCCTACGAACACCTCATGCAGCGTGTCGATCCGAAGTTGCTCGATGCGCTGTTCGATAGTCCGAAAGAATCGCCGAAGACCGAACCAGCCACCAAACCTGCTGTAGAAGCCGCACCTGCACAAGGCACGACAGAGGTTACGATCGAAGACTTCGCGAAGCTCGATCTGCGCATCGCGAAAATCGTGGCCGCCGATCGCGTGGAGGGTGCGGACAAATTGCTCAAGCTGACTGTCGACATCGGCACCAGCGAACGCACCGTGTTCGCCGGCATTCGCGCGGCTTACGAGCCTGCACAGCTCGTTGGCAGACTCACGCTCGTGCTGGCGAATCTCAAGCCACGCAAGATGCGCTTCGGCACTTCGGAAGGCATGGTGTTGGCGGCCGGTCCGGGTGAGAAGGAGATTTTCTTGCTATCGCCGGACTCGGGCGCCACACCGGGAATGAAGGTGAAGTGAGGTCAAACTAGAACCTATATCAAAATAGCCGAGAGACGTTTATTGGCGTTCCGCCGGAGCGCAGGAACCGCAGCATATATGC
>CBJNAT010000333.1:0-4485 GCA_966434585.1 uncultured Gammaproteobacteria bacterium
CTCTACGGCCATATGTCGAGATTTGCGAATGGGATGAGGCAAGGCAAGCGGGTGCGTCAGGGCGACACAATCGGTTACGTCGGCAGCAGCGGTGCTGCGACGGGCCCACATCTGCATTACGAATATCGCGTCAAGGGTGTTCACAAGAACCCGCGGACCGTGCCGCTGCCGCAAGCTCTCCCGATTCCTGCCGAATACCGCAGCCAGTTCGATCGAGATGCCGGCAACCTGCTGACCGCGCTCGACCGGGCCCGCGCAGGCGGCATGTTAGCGAATGGCGCTGATTCTCAAGCACACAGCCCGAATCGAACCTAATGGAAGCAGTGCGCAATTGGCTACGCCTGCCTCGGTGTTGTAACACAAGCGGTTGAGACACCGATATATGCTTGGACGACCCGCGGGAAGTCTAGGCGATGCTCGACATAAATCTCAAAGCGCCCGAAAACTACATCAATCGAGAGCTTTCGTTTCTCGACTTCAACGAACGGGTTCTCGCGCAAGCGCACGACGGATCCCTACCGCTGCTCGAACGCATCCGGTTCCTGTGCATCTCCTGCGCCAATCTGGATGAGTTCTTCGAAATCCGCGTCGCCGGTTTGAAGCAACGCCTCGAGCTAGGCACTTCCGGTGGCGGGCCCGACGGCATGTCGGTGCACGATCAGCTCAGTGCGATCAAGCAGCGCGCGGCAACACTCGTCAAGGACCAATACGAACTACTGAACCAGCTCGTTTTCCCTGCGCTCGCCGCACATAACATTCACTTTGTAAACGGGAAGACATTCACGCAATCACAGCGCGAGTGGCTGGGCGAATACTTCGCGCAGGAGGTCGAGCCGGTTCTAACGCCTCTAGGCTTGGACCCTGCGCGCCCGTTTCCTCGCATTCAAAACAAGAGCTTGAACTTCATCGTGCGTCTACAAGGCAAAGACGCATTCGGTCGCGACGCCGAACTCGCGGTCGTGCAAGTGCCGCGCTCACTGCCTCGCATCATCCGCTTACCGCCGTCGCCAGATACGCCGAACGTCACACACTTCGCCTTTCTGTCCGCGGTGATCTCAACGTTCATCACGCAACTGTTCAGCGGGATGAGCGTCGTCGGCGCCTGGCAATTTCGCGTCACGCGCAATAGCGATCTCTTTGTAGACGATGAAGAAGCGGATGATTTGCTGCGCGCGATCGAAGGCGAGCTCGCACAGCGTCGGTACGGTGCAGCGGTTCGACTAGAAACGTCCTTGGAGTGCCCCGACGACATCTCGGCATTTCTCCTGAAGCACTTCGCACTCGGTCGAGACGACCTTTACCAGGTTGCGGGTCCGGTCAATCTGAACCGACTCGCCTCGATCTACGAGCTGATCGATCGACCCGATCTGAAGTTTCCGGCCTTCACTCCAGGCGTACCAAGGCCTTTCCTCATGAAAGAGGACTTGTTCGCGGTTATCCGCGAACAGGATGTGCTGCTCCATCATCCTTATCAGTCGTTTGCACCGGTGATCGACTTCGTGCGACAGGCCGGCTCCGATCAGTCCGTCCTTGCGATCAAGCAGACGCTATATCGAACCGGGCCGGAGTCGCCGATCGTCGACGCGCTCGTGCGGGCTGCCCGTGCCGGCAAAGAAGTGACGGTCATCATTGAGCTCATGGCGCGCTTCGATGAAGCGGCAAACATCGCACTCGCAACTCGCCTACAGGAAGCGGGGGCTCACGTCATGTACGGCGTGGTGGGCTACAAAACACATGCGAAGCTCATCATGGTGGTGCGGCGGGAGGGCGGCAAACTCGTCCGCTACTGCCATTTCGGCACGGGCAACTACCACCCCAATACCGCTCGTCTATACACGGATTACGGTTTGTTCACCTGCGACGACGCGATGGGTAACGATTTGCACGAACTCTTTCTGCAACTCACGAGCCCGACGCGCGTAGCGACCATGGCGAAGATCCTGCAATCTCCATTCAGTTTGCACGAAGCGTTGCTCGAAAAAACTCGCCGCGAGACCGAGTTCGCAAGAGCAGGTAAGCCGGCTCGCATCATTGCCAAGATGAACGCGCTGATCGAACCGCAAATCATTCAGGCGCTCTACGCAGCCTCGCTGGCGGGCGTGCAGATCGACCTCATCGTGCGCGGTATCTGCGCTCTGCGGCCGGGTGTGCCCCGCTTGTCCGAGAACATCCGCGTGCGCTCGATCATCGGAAGATTCCTGGAACACTCGCGGGTGTTCTACTTCCATAACGATAACAATCCGGAGATCTTCGGGGCGAGCGCGGACTGGATGGAGCGGAACTTCTTTCGCCGAATCGAAGTGGCATTTCCGATTGAGCGCAAGGAACACCGTGACCGCATCATCGCTGATCTAGAAACCTATCTGGCCGATAACATGCAGGCTTGGTTGCTACACGCGGATGGGACATATAAGCGTGCGCAAGGGGGTAGCCCCACAATCTCCGCGCAGGGCTTGCTGCTGCAGCGGCTCGGCGAGCTCGGCTGATCAGCTCACGCGCAGACGGAAGCCGATCGCACCTAGATACGCAAGTTCCTGCTCGACGTCGACCGCCGTCAGCGGATGATCGTTCAACCAGCCGTTCGGAAACTGGACATCGAGAGTCCTCCCTTTGGCTTGCAGTCGGATCGACGGTAACGAAGTGGGACTGCGGCCGCGGTGCAGAAGCACTGCCAAGCGCAGCAAGACGATCAGGAACTCGGTCTTCAAATGCCACGGCGGTGTCAGATCTTCGAGCAGCTCCATGTGCAGCTTGCGACGATGCGCGCCAACGATGCAGGAGAGAATGCGCTGCTCCTCCTGCGGGAAGCCGGGCAAATCCGCATGCTCGAGCAAATAGGCGCCGTGCTTCTGGTAGTGCGAGTGCGACACATCGAGCCCGATCTCGTGCAGGCGCGCGGCCCATGACAACACGAGCTCCGCGAACGGCTCCTCGAGCCCCCAAATACCCTGCACTTGCGCGAGGAACTGTAGCGCAGTGGCTTCGATACGATCTGCTTGGTCTGTATCGACGTGATAACGAGCTTGCATGGCCCGCACACTACGGACTCGCGCGTCCTCGTCGGTCAATCGACCGACCATGTCGTAGAGGAGACCCTCGCGCAATGCGCCGTCGGACACGCGCATCGAGCGCACCTCCAGCATCTGGAGGATTTCTGCGAGCACTGCCAAACCGCCCGGTACGACAGGGGCACGTTCGTCCTGCAATCCAGGCCACTTCAAGCGACTGACGCTACCTGCACGGACCGCTTCTTGTACCAGCGTTTCAACGGCCTCGGCCGTGATAGCGGAAAGGGGCTGAGGACGAGCACGCAGTACATCGTGTACCGCTCGGATAGTTCCTGATGCGCCGACGGCGTGATCGAACCCGTATCTCTTGTAGGACGCTTGAATCGGTTCGAGCTCGAGCCGAGCGGCCAAGCGCGCGCGCTTCATGCGTTTCTCGGTGATCTCACCATCCGGGAAATACTTCGTGCTCATGCTCACGCAGCCCATATGCAAGCTTTCTAGCTTGCGTGCGTTCAGCCCCTCGCCAATGATCAACTCGGTCGAGCCTCCGCCAATGTCCACCACGAGGCGACGACCCGGCTCAGCGGGACTGGTGCGCGCGACGCCCAGATAGATCAGGCGCGCCTCTTCCATGCCGGAAATGATTTCGATGGGATGCCCGAGTGCTGCTCGTGCACGATCCAGAAAGGCACCGCGGCGCTTTGCCTTGCGCAACGTGTTCGTGCCCACGACACGAACGCTCTCAGCGTGCACGTTGCGAAGGCGCTGGCCGAACCGTTCGAGGCAGGCCAGCGCAGCGTCCATTGCGTCGCGATCGAGCCGGCCGTGCACATCGAGGCCGGCGGCCAAACGAACCATTTCGCGCAGGCGATCGATGATCAGAATTTGGCCGTGCGAGTAGCGGCCAACCACCATGTGGAAACTGTTGGAGCCAAGATCGACGGCAGCCAAAACGTCCGGGACCTTGGCGCGGGGCATGAAACTGGCGATTTATGGTTGTGCTGAGGAGCCGCAGTCTCAATCCCGAAAGTTACGCCCGGATGTCAGACAGAGAACGACGAACCGCACCCGCAGGTCGTCGCTGCGTTGGGATTGCGGATGATGAACTGGGCACCTTCCATGTCCTCACGGTAGTCGATCTCAGCGCCATTCAGATACTGAATGCTCATTGGGTCGATCAGCAGTGTAACGCCCTGATTCATGACCGTCGTATCGCCTTCTTCGATGTTTTCATCGAAGGTGAAACCGTATTGAAACCCTGAGCAGCCACCGCCGCTCACAAATACTCGCAGCTTGAGATTGGGATTGGACTCCTCCTGGATCAGCTGACTGACCTTAGCAGCAGCCGAATCGCTGAAAACCAGAGAGGGAGTGGGACCGTGGGGAATCTGTGCTGTGCTCATGGCCATTGCAAGTGGGGGCGCCAGACGCGCGTTACAAGTCTAGTATGAAACAGCGACTCGGGCATCTGCGGGGA
>CBJNAT010000334.1:0-4483 GCA_966434585.1 uncultured Gammaproteobacteria bacterium
GCACGCGGAACTCACGCAACTCGCGCCCCAGCCGAACTTGGCGGAAAAGAACCGCCCCACGAAGACACACTCACGCCGGGCCGGCGGAGGCGTGCCACGCATACCGCAATAGCGGCTATGAAAGCAGGGGCGTCCAATCCCCTGCTTTCTTACGGTTCAGCGCATTAGGCGCACCTTTATCTGCCAGGCTCTATCCCCGCCGTGATCCTGAGCCCCTATCGTCCGGTTCGGTCGTGTAGCAGCGATCTCGTGAGCGTCCGTGCGCGGCGCATGGCCTTGTACCGGTGGGCAGGGACGCAGCCACCGCTCATTTTTCTGCACGGCTGGGGTGACTCAGGGCTGACCTTTCAGTTCGTCGTCGACGCATTACAGACTGACCGCGCTTGCATTGCGCTCGATTGGCGCGGCTTCGGCCGCACCGAATGGGCTCTCGAGGGTTATTGGTTTCCAGATTATCTTGCGGATCTCGACGCACTCCTGCGTGAGCTCTCGCCGGAGGAGCCTGTCGACATCGTGGGCCATAGCATGGGTGGCAATGTGGCTATGTTGTACGCTGGCGCGCGGCCGGAGCGGGTGCGGCGGCTGGTCAACCTCGAAGGCTTCGGTCTCGCCCCCAGCGCGGCCAAGGACGCGCCCGCACGCTATCGCAGGTGGCTCGATCAACTCCGGCGCGGCACGCCCTCGTTCGCAACGCATGGGAGCTTTGAACACTTCGAAGGGTTCTTGGCCAAACGCAACCCGCGCACGCCACGCGATCGCATCGCGTTCATCGCGCACGCGTGGGCCGAAGCAGATGAGAATGGTGCAGTGGTGCTGCGGGCGGATCCGCGGCACCGATGCGTGAATCCGATTCTGTATCGACGTGAGGAGGCCGAAGCGTGCTGGCGGGAGATCAGTGCGCGTGTGCTGCTCGTTCTAGGCGATCAGTGGTGGTCGAGGAGTAAGACCGCAGCAGCGGAGTTCGAATCGTTGTATCGACAGTTACGCGATGCGCACGTCGAAGTGCTGCCAGATGCGGGACACATGCTGCATCACGAACAGCCCGAGAAGATCGCACAGCTCATCGATGCGTTTCTCGCACACCCCTAAGCGGAATGGTGCAGAGCACGCTGGTCGCTGGTCGTGCTACGTATTCACCAGTGGAACTTCTGCGCAGCGCAAGGTCTTAAAGGCGCTGCGCAAAGGGCAGTCGCAACAGAGCTGACACACGGTCGCGGCACACTACAACTCCACTTCGAAGCAACGACTCATCATGGTTGCCGCACACCACGACTTCCTCATCACGCAGATCGGCACAGCGCCTGATGCGAGCCATGGCTTCACCGGCGAGTGGCTGCTGGATCGGATCAACGGTCTCATAGACGCCACAATCATTTCCGTGCAACGCCTGCGAATCGATGCGCGTGCGCTACACATCGAGTTGCACCTTCGTGACTCGGAATACAGGTGGAGTGTGACCGCAGAGTTGAACGGCGACATGGTCGAAGTGCGCAGCGATTCCGCGACGTGCATGGTGCAGGCGCTACTGGAGGGGCATGCCTTGATTTGGGAACTGGAACACCATGGCGGCGGAGAGTGCACGCGCGTGCGACGCGTGATGCATGTGTCGAAGCAAGGCTCGCAGTTGATCGCCGAACGCGTCGACATGAACGCCGACGGTGCGCCCCTCGTCGTGCGCACTGAGTACTGGACCCGAGCAGGCACTCCGCCGCTGTAATCTGATCGCGCAAGGCGGCGCTTCGCTGCTCCTATTCCTTCATGTTCTCTGCCGCTTCGTGGGCACCCTCGCGTAGCTCGTCGACGGCATCGGCCACCTTGGTGGCGTTGGACTCCCAACGCATTCAGAGTTCCTCCCCAAGGAACTGCTCCCGTCATGAAACGTTCACTGGTCAATGCAGGTGTATTGCTGGCCGAGGTGAGTTCATGCTGTCGTGGGCACTGGCGTTCTTCGTGGTTGCGATTGCGGCTGCCGCACTGGGGTTCAGCCCCGTGGCGGGCGTGACTGCGGCGCTCGCCCAGATTCTGTTCGTCGTATTCCTGATCTTGACGATGGTTGCGCTGATTGCAGCCGCCCTGCGCGGTCGCGTGCCCACGCCGGAGAATTTACGTGCCCATGAAAAAGGCGCCGGCCGCCAGCACCAGCGCCTTTCTTCGAGTACCAGGGATCAGGCGAACAGTAGCGCTTGACTCACGGCCACGCGTACCGTCTCGGGTACGAACGGCTTGGTCACGAGAAAAGTGGGTTCGGGACGTTCGCCTGTGAGCAGGCGTTCCGGGTAAGCCGTGATGAACACCGTGGGTACGGTGACTTCGCTCAAGATCTGCTTCACCGCATCGATGCCCGAGCTGCCGTCTGCGAGCTTGATGTCCGCGAGTACTAGTCCGGGCTCCGTTCGACGTGCAGCGCGAACAGCTTCGTCGCGAGTCGTCGCAATTGCAGCCACGGAATGACCCATTTCGCGCACGATGCTCTGCAGGTCCAGCGAAATGATCGGCTCATCTTCGATAATGAGCACCTTCGTCGCGGGTTGACTCGAGATCTCTTTGACCGCCTGGGAAACCATCTGCGGCACGTCGCCTTCGGGCACTTGCAGGATCTTCGCCGTGTCGCTGACGTTGAAACCCTCCATCGCCGTTAGCAACAGCGCCTGTCGGTACATCGGTGTGAGCTTTTCGAGGCGCGCGGCCACCGTTGATTTCGCCTGATCCCCCTGGAGAGGCCGGCTTTCGACATCGGTCGAGTTCCAGATCACATGAAACAATCGGTAGAGCCCGACGCGAGGCGTCAGATTGCTGGGCAATACGGCTGTGTCTGCAACGATTGCCTCCAGGCAGGCGCGGACATAAGCGTCGCCGCTTGCCTGTGTGCCGCAGAGTGCGCGGGCGTAGCGGCGCATGTAAGGCAGATGCTCCGCAATCGCATGGGCCAGAGCCATGATCGGGGTCCTCCTCAAGGGCGGTCGCCGTGTATTTATGATCCCCGGCTCGGCATACGCTTTAATGCATGTGGCGGGTCGAGATCGGGTCTAGGAACCTCCGCAGAGGTTTTCTGTGGTGCATCGCGCCTGCGAAAGCGCGGTAGTAGTATGTCTGACCGCCTCTCAAGGTTCCCGCGTTCTTGGAACTTTTTCAATCATGGGCGAGTTCAATCCGAAGCATCTAAGACCTCATCGGCTAAGCACCGGTGACTCAGATGAAAGCACCCCCGCCATGACCAGCAGCAAAGAGCACATGTGGCCACAAACGCAACCGAGCGCTAGCGCCAGTGAACCGCCCGCCACGACACCAGATGTCGTGCCGGAGTGGTTGGGTAACAGGCTGCGCACGATGTTCAGCGAAGTCATGGACGAACCTGTTCCGGACGAGTTCAAGGCATTGCTTGCGCGCTTGGACGAAAAGGAGAAGGGGCGCTCGAGCTAATCGTGTCCGGTGCGCCCCGATGTCCAACCTATTGGCTGACATGCGAGACTAGATGAGCGGTACAAACGATCGTTTCCTCGATCAAGTGACGGCGATGCTGCCGGCACTGCGTGCCTTTGGCCGCTCGTTGTGCGGCGACATGGCGCGTGCGGATGACCTGGTGCAGGACACGGTGCTCAAGGCGTGGACGAATCGCGAGCAGTTCCAATCCGGCAGCAACCTCAAAGCGTGGTTGTTCACGATCCTGCGCAACTGCTATTACTCGGAACTGCGGCATCGCAAGTTCGAAGTAGAAGATCCGGAAGGCGTGTGCGCAGCGCAGGTATCAGTACAACCCGATCACGATCTCAAGCTGCACCTGCGAGATCTGTCCAACGCGTTGCAGCTGCTGCCGCCGGACCAGCGCGAGGCGCTGATCCTCGTGTGCGCTACGGGACTTTCCTACGAAGAGACGGCCGAGGTCTGCGGTTGTGCCGTCGGCACGATCAAGAGTCGGATTGCGCGCGCCCGCGATCGACTGGTCGAGCTGCTGGGCGAAGACGCGGCCCGGATGACTACCGGATCGCACCCCATCGAAAACATTCCCGACCCGGACTCGTTGGGCGTCAGCTCGGGCCGCGTCGCGGGCTGAGGGCTGAGTCGGGGCATTCGCCCCGAGGTTCCTTGGGATGAAACCTGCCAAACCCGAGCGCCTCAAGTTGCCTTGGTGGGGGCGCAATGCAGCGCTGCGCCCCCGCCTGGTACTGATCGTCGGCATCGCGATGCTCGCGCCCGGTGTGCTCGCCGTTCTGCAGGCGAGTTATAGCTATCGCAGCAACATGCGTGCGCTCGAGCGCGATCTCGCGCAGACGGCGCAGCTCGAAGCGGCAGAGGAGGTCGGCATGATCTCCGCGTCGCGGGAGATCCTCACCAGCCTCGCGGCGAACCCCGACGTGAGCAGCAACTCGCCTGCGAGCTGTCGTCGGGCATTGCAGCGTGCCATTGCCGGACTCAACCAGTATCAATTGGGCACGGTGGTCGATGGCACGGGTCGCTTGCAGTGTTCGAGCTTGCCCGTCGAGAC
>CBJNAT010000335.1:0-4481 GCA_966434585.1 uncultured Gammaproteobacteria bacterium
CGGCATGAGCAGCGTTTCGAGCTCGCCGCCTTGGGCCATGGCTGTCGTGAGTAGCAGCACGAGTAAGGTCCACAGCCACTGCATGCGTCAGTACACGTGGACCGCAATGACGTGAACGATGCCCGCGACGAGCAGCATGAAGAAGAGCGGTAGATGCAGCACATGCCACCACGAGAAGAGGCGCTCGAACCCTTCGATCTCCGCCACCCGCCGTGCAGCCGAGAGGCGCTCGTCGATGTGCCGCAGCGCGAACTGACGCAGGCGCGCTTCTTGGGAAGCTGACTGCCGTGTATTCGCTGCCATTGCCGCGCGCACCCGATGACGCAAACGTCTGCGCGCTCGCAACACTTGCCAGTGCGCCCAGAAAGGCTTCACGAACCAAGGCGCCTTCGAACCCGTGATGATCCCTTCCTCGCCATCGATACGGGCCAACACTTCCGGCAACACACCCAACTCGAACCCTTGCCGTTTAAGGTTTGCCGCTCGCTCGGCGAGCTCATTCAATGTGGCACGGCGGCCATGCAGGCCATGGTGCAGCTTCGTATAGAAGTAACGTCCGACGAGCCCGCTCGCCGCTACGACGATCATGGACCAGAGAGCGACGTTGCTGTTCGTCGCACCCAGACTGAAGTTCGAGTGAAAGAGCACGCACATCGGGCCCACGACGCCCAAGAACATGTGAGCTTGGAACCAGCGCTTCACCGTACCTATGAAGCCGAGCCAACGCGCACGTTTGCGAGCGGGATAGAGCAGCAGTAGGAGCATCAGGCTGCCGCCGATGATGCCGAGTGCATAACCAATCCCGCGCTCCGGTGTGATGTAGCGGTCGGTTGGAAAGCGAAATCCCCAGGTGAGCACGAGCGCTGCGACGAGCAGTGAGATGCGCGGGACAGTGATGTGTTGCAGCCAACTCGAACGCGCAGCCGGCTCGACGTCTGACGCCACGGGCGCAACGCGCGCCGACGAACGCGCGCTCGCACTGCCGATTGCCTGAGCCGAATTGCGAATCGTCATTCCCGCTGTACCCCGATGCGCTCGGACCTATGGGTCTCTATGTGGGCCGCACATTCGAGCGTGAGACGTTGCGAGTCCTGGCAATCAATCGCCGAACATTCGAGTGTCTGCCGAGCACGACAGATCACTCGCCGAACAAGTTTCATTCTCAACTAGCAGGGCAACGAATGTGCACGGCGTAGCAATCTTGCGTCGATTGTTCGGCTACATTGCGGCGTCGGGTCAGTCGGCTAGTCAGCTAGTCGGCTAGCCAGAAAAGAGAATTGATTCCTCTGGCTAGCTGACTAGCCGACTAGCCGACTAGCCGACTTACTAGCTGGCCCCACGCACGCATCCGCTTTCATGAGCTACTCGATCTATCTCATCTACGCGCTGCCGCTGATACTGGCGATGGGCTGGTACTTGCGACGTCGTTCACACATCGAACAGAAGAGTCGCGTGGTCCTCGAAGCGACGCAGTCGGGTTCGAATGCCGAGCCCGCATCGCTCCACCCTGTGATCGATCACACGCGCTGCATTGGCTGCAGTTCCTGTGTGAAGGCTTGTCCGGAGCAACCTGAACACACGGTGCTCGGCATCATCGACGGCAAGGCACAGCTCGTGAGTCCTGGCGATTGCATCGGCCACGGGGCATGTCGCACGGCATGCCCCGTCGATGCGATCAGTCTCGTGTTCGGCACGGAGCGACGCGGTGTGGAGATCCCACTGCTCACGCCGCAGTTCGAAAGCACCGTGCCGGGAATCTTCATCGCGGTCAAACTGGTCGGAATGGGCCTGATCCGCAACGCATTGGAACAAGGTCGGCAAGCGGTCGACAGCATCTTCGCGTCGCGACCGAAGCGCCCGCAGCATCTCGATCTCGTCATCGTCGGAGCTGGCCCTGCGGGATTCGCGGCATCGCTCACGGCCACTGCACATGGCATGCGTTTCGTGACGCTCGAGCAGGACTCCCTCGGCGGCTGCGTCTTTCAGTATCCGCGCGGCAAGCTCGTCATGACCCAACCTGTGACGTTGCCGATCGCGGGCAAGATCAAATTCGGACAGACGAGCAAGGAAGCGCTGCTCGAGTTCTGGCGGTCGCTCGAGAAACGCAGTGGCTTGCAGATTCGATATCGCGAGCGCGTCGAAACCATTCAACGAAGCAGCGACGGCTTTCTCGTGCGCAGCACCGCGGGCGAATACCACGCCTCCTCCGTGCTGCTTGCAATCGGTCGACGCGGCACGCCGCGCAAGCTCGGCGTTCCAGGCGAAGACGGTCCGAACGTGGTCTACCGCTTGATCGATCCGCAGCAATACGACGATCAACGGGTGCTGGTCGTCGGCGGCGGAGATTCCGCTCTGGAAGCGGCCGCCAGCATCGCCGATGCCTGCAGCGCGGAGGTCACGCTCTCGTATCGCGGCGATTCCTTCAGCCGCGCCAAAGCCAAGAACCGCGAACGCATCGCGGCAGCGGAACGCAGCGGCCGCATCAAAGTCCTACTGGAATCCAACGTGAAGCAGATCGATCGCGAGTCGGTGCGTCTCGCACAAAAGCAGCGTCTGCTCGAGCTCGCGAACGACACCGTCATCGTCAGTGCGGGCGGCACGATGCCCACCGAATTTCTGCAACGCGTTGGCATCGAAACGGAAGTGAAATATGGCACCGCTTAGTCGCACCCTTCTGCACCTCGGTCTGTTGCTCGCGTGTTCCCATGCGCTGTCGCAGCCACTGGAGCAGGGAAAGTCCGCCCTGCGATTGAAGAATTTCTCGCAAGCAACAACCTCCCTGCAGAAGGCAGCAGCGAGCGGCGATCCACAAGCGCACTACCTACTCGGCAGCCTTTACCTCAGCGGCCTTATCGATCCCCCCAACCGGGAAAAGGCGCGTGCGGAGTGGGAGCAGGCCGCGCGGGGTGGTCATGTTCCTGCCATGTATGCGCTTGCCGGTCTGCTGGGTAACGAGAACGCCAGCGGCACGGAGGCGACCCATTGGCTCAAGCGCGCCGCCGAGGCCGGTCACCCGCTTGCACAGCAAGCGTTTGCGGCGGGGCGTTTGCCGCTCGTACCGGCCATCGCCGATCTCCTCGAAGGCAACCTCGATGCCGGGGAGCTGTTGCGATATGCGGCGGCACACAATCACCTCGCGCTCGTAAAGGCGCTCGCGCAACCTGACGCCGTGAGCGCCACCGACGAGTTCAAACGGGCCCCGCTTGCGCACGCTGCCGCGAATGGCGCGACGGAATCTGTTCAGACGCTGCTCGCCGCACACGCATCCGTCGATGCACGAGATGAGTTCGGCATGACAGCCCTCATGCTCGCGGCAAGCAGCGGCAAGGCTGAATGCGTGGCGGCACTCGTTCAAGCGCGCGCAGACATCGACGCTGCCGACACGGTTGGCAACACGGCTCTCTTCTATGCGGCACGCACCGGGGATGTCGCCACCGTACGGCAACTCCTGGATGCACACGCATCCGTTGCAGTCACGAATAGCAAGTCGTGGTCGACGCTCGACTACGCAATGCAGTCGGATCGCACGGAGGTTATGGAGGTGCTACGCGCTGCGGGCGCCCGCCAGAGCTACCAGCCGATTCGCAAAGAAGATCGCACGCCCGATCTCATCCGCGATCGTGCTCGGCTGGCCGGCGCACACGACCTGTACGGCGGCTGGCCCGATATCGCCGTAGCAGTGGCACGCAACGACCGCGTGTCCGTGCAGGCGCTTGCGAGCGACCCCACGGCGCTGCGGGCACAGACACCGGACGGTGACAACCTGCTGACGCTCGCGGCACGCCACCGCGCGGCGGACGCTGCAACACTCTTGATGGCCATGGGCGCCGATGCGAACGCAGAATCGCGCGCAGGCGCAACACCGCTCGGTGTTGCGATCGCCAGCGGCGACGGTTCAACGGTTGCGCTGCTGTTAGCGCACGGTGCGAACGTCGATCGACACGGACGGACGGAAGCACCACCGCTGCATCTGGCGCTGGAGCGCGGCGAGCCTTCACTGGTGACGGCATTGATCGAGGCGGACGTGGCCCTCGAAGCGACCGACGGCGAAGGTGCCACGCCATTGATCGTGGCTGCGCGTCGCAGTTTGACGGACGCTGCGGAGCGGCTGATACGAGCGCGCGCAAACGTCGCCGCACAAGATCGCTACGGCCGCACAGCGCTGTGGTACGCCGCTCACTCGGGCGCCTTCGATATCGCGCGCATGCTCATCGACACCGGCGCGAGCACAGAGACGCGCGATACCGAACAGGTCAGCGAACTCGGTGCCGCAGCGACGGCGGGGCATGCATCCGTCGTGCAACTCCTCTTGCAACGGCGCGCGAACGCCGGTGCACCGGATGCGACGGGCGATACGCCGCTCATCGACGCAGCTCGCGGCGGCCACATCGACGTAGCCAAAGCGCTGCTCGCGGCCGGTGCCAATGTCGATGCGCAGAATCGTTTCGGGGACACCGCGCTGATTGCAGCGAGCCGTCAGG
>CBJNAT010000336.1:0-4470 GCA_966434585.1 uncultured Gammaproteobacteria bacterium
GAGACGCTCGTGCCCAATCAGCACCTGATCACCAATCCAGTGATCAACTGGAGCTATACCGATCCCAAGGTGCGGCTGAAGCTGCCCGTGCGCGTGAGCTACAAGAGCGATCCGGAAGAAGCCCTGCGCATCTTGCTGATAGCCGTGGACAATCACGAGCGCATCCTGCGCGACCCGGCGCCCGTATCGAGACTCATGGGTTTCAACGACTACGGCTTCGATCTCGAGTTGCGGTTCTGGATTTCGGATCCGCAGGCCGGCGTCAACAATGTACGCTCGGACGTGAACCGCGCGATTTGGCGACTTTTCCAGGAGCACACGATCGAGATTCCGGTCGCGCAGCAGGAAGTGCGTTTCCGAATGGCCAAGGACTGATGCCCGCCAAGCCGGCCATTCCAGAGGAGGCGCTCGAGCTCTCCTTCATTCGCGCCGGCGGGCCCGGCGGTCAGAACGTCAACAAGGTCGCAAGCGCAGTCCAATTGCGTCTCGACCTGAAGCGCTGGCCCGCACTGTCCCCGACAGTCGCTCATCGACTACGTCGCCTCGCGGGCAAGCGCGTGAGCAGCGACGACGTGCTGATCATCACGGCGCAGCGTTTGCGGACTCAGGAGCAAAACCGCCGCGATGCGCTCGCGCGATTGGACGAGCTCATCGAACACGCGCTCATCGAACCGAAGTCGCGTAAAGCCACGAAGCCCACGCGCGCCTCCAAGGAACGGCGTCTGCAATCCAAGCAGCAGCGCGGCGCGATCAAGAAGGGGCGGAGCCGATCCAGTAGCTGGGAATGACAATGAGTCACGCTACTGCGCGACCACGATCCCCAACCGCAGCTGCGATTTCAGCTTGACGTCATAGTCGAGCAGGCTTTCGCCGTAGCCGCCGAAGTACTGCAGCATCAGCCAGCCCGTGAGCGCGCCGTTACTGAGCTTCCCAAGCGGATACCGCAGATCCAGCTCCGCGCTGCCGTAGGTGCTGCGATTGCCCTTGCGCAGGGTCGCCGCGAAATCCAGTCCACCTTTGCTGCCGATGCCGAGCATCCAATCCACGTTGCCGCGGTAGTCGCCGATATCCTCGTTCTCCGAATCGGCGATGTAGTTGTGGAACAGCGGCGCGAGATAGGCTCGAAAGCCGTCCGGATTGCCGAACAGCATCACCGGGCGGACATACAGCATGTTGAAGCTGCGCGATTCAGAGCCTTCCTTACCATTGGACTCGTGACCGAAGCCGGTTTCTACGCCGAGCCGCACGCGTCCATCGAAGGCGCGGCCCAGGTCGTAGTTCGCGTAGAACAAACGCGGTCGGTAACTCGAATCCTTGAACGGCTTCGAAGCTTCGCCGAGATCCCACAGCGAGGTCTGCGAATACGCCAGGTAAACGTCGTCGATCCACGGCAGACGCTGCGCAAGCGGGCCCTGCTCCTTGAACAGGCGATAGCGCAGGCTCAACTGAAACTTCGCATTCATGCCGCCAAGATCGCCGAACACGATGTACGTGGGCTCGTACGCTGAGATCGCCAACGGCGGCGGCTTGTCGAACAGCACACCCTCACCTGCCAAAGGATTGCTACTGTCGAATCGTCGCGTCTCTGGCACGTCTGATTCGGAGGGCGCTTCGACCTCCAGCAGCACGCTGTTCGTTGCGATGCCGGTGGGCACCATCGTGACCATCCCCGTGAGCTCACGCGGCAGCGTGCCCGTGAGTTTCACTTGCGCGAAGCCGCCCGGAGGTACCGAAATCGCGCCTCCACGTTCTGGCATGAACGGCAAAGTCGTGACCGCTGCGGGTGTTTGCAGCTGCAGATGCACCTCTTCGTCGAGTTGTATCGCGAGCACAGTGCCTGCCGGGTTCGTGATCGTCAGCGTGAATTCGATGGATGAACCGGCCGTCACGCGCGTCGTTCCGATGGAAAGCACCGTTTCGGCACCGGCGGGGGCGGCCGACACCAACGCGAGCGCTGCCGCGAGCCCGAGCCTCATCGATGTGTCACCTGTAACACGCTATTGCGGATCTGCTCGTGCAGCACGATCTGCGCATCGCTTTCGACCGCGAGCAGCCTCTCCGTGTACGTGAGCTTGCCATCGGCATTGAAGCCGACGACATTGCGTGCACGCAGCAGATCGATGAAGTTCTTGAACAGCGCTTTGTCGAAGAACTCCGGCGAATTCAATTCGTAGAGCAGCGACATGCGCTGAGCCATCAATTGACACTGCGACTCGAGAGCATCCTGGGTGATGCGTCCGCTACCCGCCTTCGTGAGCAGCGAGATCGCAAGGTAGTAGCGCTCGATGATCTGCACGGTCGCTTGCGCCATGACGGACAATTGCACCGCCTGCTGAGACCCGGTCGGCGGACGGCGCCATTGATCGCCCTCTGCGACTCGCTCCAACAGACCGTGATTGCACAGATCCTCCAAGGTGGCCCGCACGATCTGCTCGATCTCGCTCTCGTCCCACCGCAAGAACAGTTCGTCGCGCACGTAGGGATAGATGCGCCACGCTAGGCGTTGGATGTCGCTCGTGGTCATCATCCGGTTGTTCAAGAAGCAGCACGCCATGAGCGAGGGCATCGCAATGAGATGGATGACGTTGTTACGGAAGTACGTCATCAGCACCGAGTTCTCCTCGGTCATCCGCACGACGTCGCCGAGGGTGTGCCGATGCCTTTCGAGAATGCCCAGCGCCTCGCCGTGCCGGATCATCGAGGCGCCATCCAGCGTCGTCACGCGCACGTACGGCGAATAGGGCTCCTGGCGCAGGAGCGAAGCATAGAGCTCGAGCTGCTGGGAGAGATCGCTCACGAGCATGCTTTGCTTAGGGGTCGCCAGCAGCACCAGCGCAAGCAGATTCACCGGCGTCACCACAGCCGCGCAGTTGATGTGGGTCATGATGCGCGTGGCGAGTTCGTCGATGACTCCGCCTAGCCACGCGGGTCTATCGCTACGATCATTAGCGGCATCCGGCTCTCGACGACCCTCCAAAACCTCATCGAGGCGAATGGGCGCGCCGAGGTTCACGTGCACTTTGCCGAAGCGTTTGCGCAGCGCGGGCAGCGCGCGCAGCATCATGAAGACGGACTCCTTCTCCTTGGCCTTACCCGACAACTCGCCGATGTAGGTCTTGCCCTCGACCAGCCGCTCGTAGCCGAAGTACACCGGCAGGAAGACCACCGGGCGGCGCGGGTCGCGGATGTAGCTGCGCACGGTCATCGACAACATGCCGGTCTTCGGCTGCAGCAATCGTCCGGTGCGACTGCGCCCTCCTTCGATGAAGTATTCGATCGAGTGCCCGCGCGCCATCATCTGGCCCAGGTACTTCATGAACACCATCGTGTAGAGCGTGTTGCCGCGGAAGCTGCGACGAATGAAGAAGGCCCCACCGCGGCGTAGAAACGGCCCGACGCCGGGCATGTTCAGATTGATGCCCGCCGCGATGTGCGGCACCGCGTAGCCTTTGTAATAGACGATGTACGAGAGCAGCAGGTAGTCCATGTGGCTGCGATGGCAAGGCACGAACACGACTTCGTTACCTTCGGTTATCGCCTGCAGGTTCTCGAGGTTGTGGATTTCTACGCCGTCGTAGAGCCGATTCCACAGCGCGGTCAGTATGCGCGCCATCAACGCGACGAAAATCGGCGAGTAGTTCGCGGCAATCTCGTAGGCGTACTCGCGGGCCTGCTCCAGGGCTTCCCGCCGCGTGAGCTTGCGAGCGCGCATCTCATCGGCGATGGCCTGGCGCACAGCTTGGGTGCGCAGCACCTGACTGATGATCGTGCGCCGATGCGACAGATCCGGACCGATCATCGCCGCGCGCTGCGTGCGCAGAACGGTACGCAGCACGCGCGTGAGCCGTCGCACTGCGCGGGAGGAAGTCGGCGCGCTTGCAACGACCTCGCGCAACGACACCGCATCGCCGAACTGCACGAAGAGATTGCGGCCGTTCACCAGCACGGACAGAAGGCGTCGAGCGCGACCGGCGAGATCCCAATTCTCGGCCAGCAGCACACGCAGCCACGAACCCTCTTTGTCCGGGGCACGGCCCCAGAACACGTTGACCGGCACGAGCTCGACTTCGAACTGCGGATCGTTGCCGCAGCGCTCGACGAGATCGTGCAGCACGGGGGGAATACGCCGATCGATGCGATCGCCCCAGAAGCCGCGCCGGCGCTCGAGGAACAGCCATACCCCATCGTGCGCTTCCAACATCGTGCCGCGCTGAGTCAGCAGCTCGTTAGCAGAGCTCGAGGGCGGCGGAAGTTTCAGGCGCTGGCAAACCCGCTGCAGCACGACCAAATCGACAGCTCCATACGTTTCCATGACGTAGCACACGAAGCGTCCGGCGCGGCCATAGCGTTGCGCCGCATCCTCGGGCAACACGTGCGGCCGCGTCCAGGACGCGACGAACCAGCGCAGGAGTGGAAGCATCAGCGAGAGGACCTGAAGCGCGGACTAAGCCGGTAACACGGGCTACGCGG
>CBJNAT010000337.1:0-4460 GCA_966434585.1 uncultured Gammaproteobacteria bacterium
GCATCGATGGTCGTGGCCGGATTGTTCAGCTCGGAAGACGCAAAGAAGGTCGTAAAGATGCCCGGTCTGGGCAGCGTGCCCATCCTGGGCGAGCTGTTCAAATCGCGACAGTTCCGTCGAGGCGAAACCGAGCTCGTCGTGTTAGTCACGCCGCAGGTCATCGAGGTCGATTCGGAAGACATGAAGGGGCGTTTGCGCCAGTTCGATGAACTCAAGAAGCGTTCCGATGAAGCACTCAAGCCCAAGCTGAAGGATTGATGGAACGCGCGAAACACGAGGAACGCTGACGAGGCGGGACCACTCAGCGAGATCGAATCCGCTAACGCAATTGACACAAATGACCGGCAAAGGACTGCGCATGATCACCCTCCAATTCTCGATCCCTGGCCACTCGCCATTCATCCGTCGCCTGCCGCTCGGCGAGTACACCATTGGCCGGGGCATGGGCGCTGATATTCGTGTTCGCCACGAGTCCGTCGCTCGGCGGCATGCGCAGCTGGTCGTGACGGAGTCCAACACGTCGATACGAGATCTGGGCGGAGACAAGGTCTTGCGACGCAAGGGGGCGGGGATGATGTCGCAGGCGGTCATTCATCCGGGCGATGTGTTCCTGCTGGGTGAGTGCGAGCTGACGATGCTTTCGGATGCTGATGTGACGCCGAAGCCGATGGCGATAGAGACATCCACGCCGCCCGGAGAGGTCACCGTGCTCGCTAGCTCGTCGAAGACGCTGCCGATTGCCTTGGTGCCGGCGTCAAACCAAGCCACGCATGGGGTGTTCTCGGCAACGCTGAGCGACGAACTGAGATCGTTGCAAGTGAAGCTGCAGGAGCTCGTGTTGCTCGAGCTCGATCTGTTCCGTCGCACGGCGCTGAACAGCCTATCGAATACGGATTTGCGGCGAGAGGCTCGCGAGGCGATTGAGCGGATCATCGCGTCGGGTGCGATCAATCTCCCCAAGCACGTGGATGAGACGCGCTTCGTCCACGAGATGACGGCGGAGATCATCGGATTCGGACCGATCGAGCCGTTTCTCGCGGACGAGTCCGTCTCCGAAGTGATGGTGAACGGGCCGGCGCAGATCTACGTCGAGCGGCAAGGACGGCTAATGTCGGTGCCGACGCACTTCACCAACAGCGACTCGCTCATGCGGGTGATCGAGCGGATCGTCAGCCCGCTTGGCCGGCGCATCGACGAGGGCGTTCCCATGGTGGACGCACGCTTGCCGGATGGCTCACGCGTGAACGCGATCATTCCACCCCTGTCTCTCGTGGGACCGGTGCTCACCATCCGCAAATTCTCCAAACAACGCTTCACGATGGATCGCCTCGTGGAGCTAGGTTCGCTCACCGCTGAGATGGCGGACTTCCTGCAAATCTGCGTGGCTCATCGAAAGAACATCTTGGTCTCGGGTGGGACGGGCTCTGGGAAGACCACCTTCCTCAATGCCCTCTCCGCCTGGATCCCGCCGAGTGAGCGCATCGTCACGATCGAAGACGCAGCGGAGTTGCGCCTTGCACAGCCGCACGTGATCTCACTCGAGGCCCGGCCAGCCAACGTCGAAGGCCGAGGTGAAATCACCATTCGCGAGCTCGTACGCAATGCGCTTCGCATGCGGCCGGATCGCATCATCGTAGGCGAGTGCCGTGGAGGCGAAGCGCTCGACATGCTGCAGGCAATGAACACAGGTCATGACGGCTCATTGACCACGGGACATGCGAACTCGCCGCGAGACTTGCTATCGCGCATGGAAGTGATGGTGTTGATGGCGGGCATGGATCTGCCGGTGCGTGCGATTCGCGAACAGATTGCGTCTGCCGTCGATATTATCGTGCAGCAAACGCGCTTCGCCGATGGCAGGCGGCGTGTGACCTCGGTCGTCGAGGTCGACGGGATGGAGGGTGACGTGATCCTTACGCAGCCGTTGTTCGCCTTCAAACAGCGAGGCGTCGGCGCCGCTGGCGAAGTCATGGAAGAGTTCATCGGTTTCGGGCAGGCGCCGCGGTTCTACGAGGATCTGGCGGAAAGCGGCGTCCACCTCGATCGCTCGATCTTCGGTGCAGTGAGCACATTGAAGCGCGCGGCTAGCTGACCGGAAGGCAGATCCATGGATTGGATGCAAGAAGCAGATCGTGTGCGTTGGATTGCGACGTTCAGCGCAAGCGCCACGGCTCTGTTGATCGTCCTGGGCGCAAGCCGCGCGCTGCATGCCTACCGCTCGCGATTTGTGCGAACGATGAGTGCCCGTCTCAAGCTCAATTTCATGCTGGCGGACCCGCACGCGCTGTTCGCGTTCAGTTGTATCGCAACGGTCGTCCTCGGCACGACGGCGTATTTCAGCATCGGGCCTCTGGGCGTGGTCGCGGCAGTCATACTCGGAGTTCTCGGGCCGAAGGTCGCTATTCGTTACGCGACCCGCCGACGAGTCAAAAAGTTCGTCTACCAGCTCCCGGATGCGTTGCTGGCGCTGGCATCGGCACTACGTGCGGGCTCCAATCTGCCGAAGGGTCTCGAACTGCTCGCGACGAGGCAGCCGCCGCCCTTGTCTCAGGAGTTCACGATCGTGCAAGCGGAGCAGCGCGTCGGGCGACCCCTCGCGGAGTCGCTGCTGGACATGCGCATGCGGATCGATGCTCCGGAGTTGGACCTCATGAACACCGCGATGAATGTCTCTCGACGGGTGGGAGGCAACCTCGCCGACACGCTCGAAGCGTTGGCAAAAACGCTGCAGGAGAAGGCGCACATGGAGGGCAAGATCGATGCGCTGACGTCGATGGGGCGAGCGCAAGGATGGGTGGTCGGGCTGCTGCCCATCTTCATCGGTTTCGTGCTGTATCAGCAGCAACCCGAACGCATGAGCCTGATGTTCACCGAGTGGTACGGCTGGATCGTGATGGCAGTGATCGCCGTCATGATGGCGATAGCGGCGTGGCTGATTCGCAAGATCGTGAATATCGATGTTTGACTCGATTGCCACCACTTGATGAGTTGCCACACAGGCTCATCAACAGACTCCCAAACAGATGGACACTCGCATGGATGCGCTCCTGCCGCCCCTTCTCGCTGCGATCGCATGCGGCCTGATTCTGCTGCTGCCCTTGGCGCTGCGTCGCCAATCTCATGCGGCCGGGCGGCGGGACCAGTGGCGCGATCGACTACCCACATTCCTGCAACTCGTTCGACCGCTCTTCGGCTGGTATGCCAGCAGCATCGATCAGAACCTGCCTGCGCATAAACGCGATGTATTGCAGGCGCAGCTGAACACGGCCGGTGCGACCTACCTCATGACACCTGCGGAGTTCCTGGTGATCCGCAGAGTGGCGTTCGTCACGGGGATCACGATCGCGCTGTACGTTCTCGTGGTTCTCGACATCCGGGATCCGCTCTATCTCGTCATGACAGGCAGTATTGCTCCCTTTGCGTACTTATATCCGGACCTCTGGTTACGCGAACGTACGAAGCAGCGTCAGGCCCGTTTTGAAAAAGACTTTCCGTTCTTTCTCGACGTCGTCGTGCTGGGCATGAAGGCTGGACTGACGTTCACAGCCGCCGTGGAACAGGCAATCGAGCCGCTTCGCGATGGACCGGTGCGACAGGAGTTCGAGCGCTACTTGCGCGAGACACGCACGGGCGCCGCTCGCCGTGTGGCACTCGACCGGCTCGCCGCACGCGTCGTAATTCCTGCCGTGACCAACTTCGTAGCGTCGGTGACACAGGCCGAGGAAACCGGCGGCTCACTGGGGGATGTCCTTTCGGACCAAGCGCGCCAACGACGGCAGGAACGGTTCCTGCGCGCGGAGAAGCTCGCGAACCAGGCACCGGTGAAGATGCTGTTCCCCCTCATCGCCCTGCTCTTTCCAATCACCTTCATCATCATCGGATTCCCCATCGTGGTGCAGCTCATCGATGCGGGTGCGTTCGATCTGTTCTGACGCTGCGGGGCACCGTCGTGCGAATCGTATCGATCTTCACCAGCGAGGGAGCCTGCGTTGCCCGCGTCGCGCGGGTCGCCTCGAGTTTCCGTTCGCGACTCCTAGGTTTGCTGAATCGTTCGTCTCTGCACCGTCACGAAGCGCTACTGCTTTCGCCGGGCGGCAGCATTCACACGCTCGGCATGCGCTTTGCGATCGATGTCGTGTTTCTCGACCGCGATTTGTGCGTGCTCAGAACGGCTCAACGTATCCGCCCATGGCGCGGCGTGATCGCACCGTCCGGTACCTCGCACGTCCTCGAACTTCGTGAAGGTCGAATCGCCGAACTGCAGCTCGAAGTCGGGGCTCGCTTGCGACAGGCTTAGCGACCTGTAATACCTGATCCAGACGCAACACACCCACGCGAGATCGACGGCGTGAGCTTCGCGCGTCGGAAAACTCCGGCTGAAATCCGGCACGGCATGATTTAGGCTGCGCGCCTCTGGACGTGAGTCCAGAGTCCTATGACCTACTGAACGACCTCACAAG
>CBJNAT010000338.1:0-4431 GCA_966434585.1 uncultured Gammaproteobacteria bacterium
GTTCGAAATCGACTCGGTACACCTGAGATGAACGCCGGTCGGAGCCGCTCCTGAAATGCACGTACAGAAAGGGAGTGACGTCCTGCAGCGGCAGCGTTGAATCGGCAGCTTGCTGCGTGTATGTCGTCTTGGGCCACTGAGTAGGTCTAAAGGTGCGCTGTCGCCGCAGATCGAAGTTGTTGAGGGTGGCCAGTTCGTACTGCGGACCCGTCAGATAGTCCGTCGAAACGGATGTCGTGAAGACGAGTTGATTCGAGTCGACCCAACGCAGCCCACGCAACTTCTGCGAGCCGACCTTGATCCTTCTTGCCGTGCCATTGGCCGCGAGCGGCTGAATGATCAATTCGCGCTCGCTGCCGACCGTCGTGATGAAGGCGAGTTGGTCGCCATCTGGCGAGATGGCGACGTTTTCGTACTTGGGTAATGCCGCATAGACCTCGAGCGGCGCTCCATGCACGAATCCCGCCACGGAGACCAGCGATACCGAGATCAGAGCAAACCAGGGCGCACGCATCCGTGTTCTTGCTTGAGGTTTCACCTGCGACGTTCTTTCAGACGATGGCTGCAACCTTGTCCCTACGCGTCATCGGGTGTGCTTGAACCTTGCGGCGAGGATAAATAGTCCCCAAGCATCTCATCGACGGAACCACCGATCTGTGCGATGCGCTGCGCGAACTTCTCGCGTAGTAGCACATCTTCAAGTTCTGCTATCAAAGCCGCGCTGGTGAACAGTGTGATGTGATGGCGGCGTGCGGCATCTAGGAGTTGACGCGGATTGCCGCCCCAAAGAAACGCCGACACCACGATGTTGGTGTCGACCACGACACGCATCATGATTTACGTGAGCTGATGCGCCGCTCGGCGCGAGCCGCCTCGATTTCTGCTTGAATCTCTTCTTCCGTCAATCGCGGTTCGATCTCTGCCAGCTTGTCCATCGTCGCGAACAGCCGCTCGATGCGGCCTTGGCGCATCGCGTCGCGCAATAGCGCCGCGAGGGCCTCTGGACGCAGGAGCCCGGCTTGACGGGCCTGTTGGGCGATGTCATCGGGTAATGTAACAGTGACTTCGGTCATGGACGCTCCTATTTGCGCGTGCCGTCAGATCCCTTTTAACGCTTGGGTGGGCAGCAGACAAGCAGGCTCGTATGTCTGCTTTGCACTGCGACGTGATGAGTGTGGAGCGCTTCTCGTCGGGACGAATACGGCGGCAGCCTGCGGTGAAGTCCACAGGTACCGAGGCAGGGTGACGCTCCCCCCATCCCGTCTCTGCTTCAGCATCCATCCGCTGATCAGAGGTCTCCGTGCGTCCAATCCGCGCTGTCGTCATTGCCACGCTGGCTGCTTGTGCTGCTACTGCTCATAGCGAGCCATTCCATCTCGAGGAAGCGACGATCGCTTCTACGCAAGCCGCGATCCTCGACAAGGAAATCACCACCGACCAACTCGTGCGGCTGTATCTGAAGCGCATCAAGGCTTACAACGGCCGGTGTGTGAAAGAGCCCGAGGGCATTCTCGGCAAAGTCGAGACAATCCCGAATGCAGGGCAGATCAATGCGCTCTCGACCCTGAATCTGCGGCCCAAGACGCGTAAGGCGTTGGGTTTCGAGGACCGTAAAGCGCGCAGCATGACGGATAAGGTTGATGCTGATCCGTCCATCCCCGATGCACTGGAAGTCGCGGCGCAGCTCGATGCGGCGTTTGCGAAGACGGGCAAGCTCGTCGGTCCATTGCATGGGGTCGTGATATCGATCAAGGATCAGTACGACACCTTCGACATGCGCACGACTTCGGGCGCTGATGCTGCTTACGCGAACGATCGACCGCCGGATGACTCGACGTTCGTCAAGCGACTGCGCGAAGCCGGTGCGATCATCATCGGCAAGGCGAACATGGGCGAATACGCAGGCGGCGATCGCAGCGCATTCGGCGGCACGTTCTGCAATCCTTACGACACGGAGCGCACGCCTGGGCGCTCGAGCGGTGGCTCTGGATCATCGGTCGCTGCGAATCTCGTCATGTGTTCCATCGGCGAAGAGTCCGGGCCTTCTGTCCGTAATCCGGCGAAGAACAACAACATCGTGGGGCTCGCGCCGACGCAGGAGCTCGTGAGTCGCGATGGCATGATCCGCGCCTCGTATATGAATGATCGTGTCGGTCCGATGTGTCGCACTGTGGAAGACGCGGCGCGAGTGCTCGATGTGATTGCTGGTTACGATCCAAAGGATGAGCTCACGGCGTTCAGCATCGGGCGCCTGCCGGCACAGCCGTATCACACGTTTGCGAAGGCCGGCAGTTTGCAGGGCGTTCGGATCGGCGTCGTACGCGAGTTCATGAACAAGAGCTTGTTCACGAAGGCGGATGAAGAAAGCATCGATATCGTCGAGCGCGGCATCGCGAAGCTACGCGAGCTTGGCGCGACCGTGGTCGATCCAGGACCGACCGGCGCTCTCTTCCAGGAGTGCGTGAAGAAGTACGCGCCCGCAACGCTCGGGCCTTTGTTCACGAAGCAGTATCCTCAGCTGTTTGCGGTCGATGCGGCAGGCAAGCCGACGACGGACCACATTCCGCTGTTGGTGAGCATGTCGATGGATGGCACTTCATTTCCCGATGGACCGAGCATCCGTGGGCTGACGGCGGATCGTACGACCGGTGAGTCGCGTTACGTCCTCGAGATGTATCTGCAAGAGCGCGGAGACAAGAGCATTTCGAACGTCTCGGAGCTCATCGCCAAGTCGAACTTCTTCACAGACGTGCGCAAAGAAAGCGGCTTCTCGGACAAGAAGCGCGCCCTGGAAGAACGACTCAAGGACAAGACCTTGGACTTGGGTAGTCGCTTGCAGCAGCGTTTCGCGCTTCAACAGATTGCGTTGCAGTGTATGGGTCAGATGCAGCTCGATGCGGTGACGTATCCCACCAGCAACATTCCCGCGGCGAAACTCGGTGCGCCGACAGAACCCACCGTGAACGGTCGCCCGTCGAATGCATGGACGCTGCTCGGCGCCAATGGCTTCCCCGCGATCACCGTCCCTGCGGGCTTCACGACGGTGATGTATGACCGCGTGCCTGACGGAGAAGGCACCAAGCTCGCTGACGCTGTGCCAGCGAAATTGCCTGTCGGTATCGACTTCATTGCGAAGCCGTTTGATGAGCCGACGTTGTTCCGGATTGCCGCGGCTTATACGGCGGCGACGAAGCATCGGACGTCGCCGGCGGGGTTTGGACCGTTGAAGGGGGAGCCCTAAGAGACCCTCACCCTGTCCCTGGCGCGCCACTTCCTCCGGTCGTCTCCCGCAACCGGGAGAGCAACTGTGTTTCGTGTCAAGCAACATGGGCATGAAGAGTGAGATCAAAATGCCTGTTGTCTCGGACCATGGCGTTGAGGATCGTCAGCAGCTTGCGCATGCATGCGACGATCGCCACCTTGGGAAGTTTGCCTTTGCTGATCAAGCGCTGATGGAAGGCGCGGATGACAGGGTTATGAGTGATGGCTGCCAATGTGGCCATGTACAACGTATTGCGCACATCGCTGCGCCCGCCCCAGCACTGGCGTTTGCCGCGGAAGCTGCCCGAGTCGTTGTTCAGTGGTGCTACGCCCACCAGGGCGCCGATCTTCCGGCGCGACAGTCGTCCCAGCTCGGGCAGCAAACCGATCAGGGTGGCCGTAAGCACGGGGCCTGCGCCCTTGGCAGTGCGCAGCAATTCGGCCGTATCGGCGTGATGGCTCTTCAGATGACGCTCGAGCTGGCGATCCAGCACGTCGAGCTGGCGCTTGAGCACCTCGATCACTTCCTTGATGCTCTTACGGGCAGTGGCGCGACTGATACTCAGCCGATTGCGCTCGGCGGTGAGCATCTCAACCACCTGCCTGCGCCGCGTGAGCAGGGCACTGAGCGTCTGGCGCGCCTCATCGGCCAACGGCTTGATAAAGCGCTCGCGTTCGGGATGTCGTGCCAGCACTTCGGCAAACTGCACCAGCATGCGGGCATCCACCCGATCGGTCTTCGCCAGAAATCCCATCGACTTGGCGAAGTCCCGTGCTTGGCGTGGATTGACCACCGCCACCGCAAACCCCGCGGCCTGCAGCGCACAGGCCACCTCAAACTCCATGCCGCCGGTGGCTTCCAACACGATCAGCTCGATCTGGCTCTGCTTGAGAGTTTGGATCAAGGCATCGTGCCCAGCGACATCATTGGCAAATCGCTCAAGCTCAGTGCGGCCGATCGCTACGTCCAGCCAGTCTTTGCTCACATCGATGCCAATACAAATCTTCGTCTCCCAGCCTTGCATATTCGAGTTTCTCGCTCCGGCAACTGTTCGGGTTTAACGAAGTCCACTGCTGAAAACCAATCCCTGGCCCCAAGCTCTCCCACGGAATCGTGTTCCGGAGGGGAAGACGGGCTCAGGGATTGGTCATGGAAAGATACAAGGGGAC
>CBJNAT010000339.1:0-4419 GCA_966434585.1 uncultured Gammaproteobacteria bacterium
GGGGGAGAGTCTTAGGCGCCTTACCCTTCTTCAACCCTCAGCGAGTTCTCGGCGCATCTGCAACGTACGATCAAGACGCACACGAGCGGAATGACAAACGACGGGCGTCGCCTGCAGAAATGAATGCCAGTCCTTGGTAGCTTGCGGGTCTCACTCTGAGCTCGGCGCAGTCGCCGTGCTCGCAGGCGCCGTTGTGCCCGCCGCAGGCAGCGGCAACCGCCGCGGCGGCAACCCGAAGAGCGCGCGCGTATGGCTCAGCTCGTAGCTCAGGCCGAGCGGTTCGTCGATCGGAACGCGATCCGGGTCCGTGTAAGTGCCGAACCACCGGTCCCACATGGAAAAGATGAAGCCGTAGTTGCTGTCGCTGTAGGTGCGCGTGCGGCTGTGGTGGACGAAGTGCATCCGGGGAGTCACGAGAAAATACTCGAGCCATCTCTGCAACGGGAACCGGAGATTCGAATGGATGTAGTGCTGGTTCGCGACCTGAAAGGCGCCGTGCGCCGCGGCGACATAGTTTGCGGTCGGATACGGAAAGATCAGATAGGCGAGCGTCGTCGGCGCGATCAGCACGAGGATGTGCAACGGAGCAGCACGCGATCCGGACAAGAAGTAGAGATGTCGCGGCGAGTGATGCCAAGCGTGCCCGTGCCAGAAGAAGCCCGTGTGCAGCAGCCGATGCGCCCAGTACGAGGCGAAATCCGAAGATAGGAGGTACAGCGTCAGTGAACCCCACCACGGGAGCAGGTCGTAGGATGCGTACCAGCCGGCGAGCTGCGGCTGGATCCAAACGATGAGCGGCTCCTCGAGCCCCATCACGACCGCAAAGCCGAAGACGATCGTCGCGACGTATCCGACCACGTCCCAGCCGATCTCGACACCGCCCTTCAGCGCGCGAAACGGCAGCACGAGCGCGACGAGCCAAACAGCGGTGCCAATGCCGAGGTCGTAGACGGCGCCGTAGACCTCGTCAAGCAGGTAATCAAGAAGCGTGTAGGCGTCCGGTTCCATCGTAGAACCTCCAGGCGCTAATGCTACGTGCGCTGCCGCGCCGGCGACGGAACACATGTCACGATCCCACGGTGAAGTTCACGAGTCGGCACCGGAAGCACCGGCGACATTAGGAGCGTCATGGGAACCACGTCGGGGAACAGCGCCCGCTCCATCGATCGCGACCCATGATCCGAGAAATGAGCCCGGCCGCTCGCAACCGCGCGTGCTGCTGATGGGCTTCGACTGCGCCAATTCCGATCTCGTCGACCGCTGCTGGCAGCGTAGACGCAGGAAGCCTTGATCCAAGCGGCGGTACTAGGAGCGCAGCACCGCAGCTGCTGTCCGATACGTCGCGTGCATGCGCTCGCGAATGCTATCGACCTGCGTATCCCTCGCCTCATCATCCAGCTCGCGCGGGACGTACACGGCCTCGCCCACCGCAATCACTACACGCGAGAACGGAATAGGCAGCACGAACTTGTCCCACGTGCCGAGCACACGCGCTGGCTTGGCGGCAAAAGCGAGCGGCACGATGGGCACGCCGGTGATCTGCGCACTGAAGATGGCGCCCGGCTTGAATTCAAAGCGCGGTCCACGCGGACCGTCGGGCGTGATCAGTGCGGAAATGTGTTCCTTGACGATGGCTTGGTACACCCCACGCACGGCACGCACACCGGTATACGACCCCGACCCACGGACCACGTGGGCGCCATAGCGCTGCGCCAACTGAGTCGGTGCCTCGCCATCGACGGACGGCGAAATCATGAACCCCGGCTTCATGCCATGCCGCTTCCGCGTCACCACGTAGCGCCCGCAAAGCAGCAGGTGCTGATGCCAGCAAACGGGAATGACAGCGCCGTGCCGAGCCAGCAGCGCGCGTAACGCATCTTCGTTGACGACCGTGAGGCGAGCCGTACGCCAAACAAGCTCGACGTACAAATAGCCGAGCCAGACGGCAAGCCTATACAGCAGCCGTCGACCCGGAGTCAGCTCGCGGCGAGACTTGCTGCGCGGGGGCTTGCGGGTGGGCTTCGGAGCAGGCTGTTGGAATGGACTGTCCAATGGGAGCGCGTTCCACAAAGCGTACTTGGACGCTGATCGGGCGCCACCCGGGTACAGGGATGTACCCCGCCGCCGGAGGTGGCGAGCGACGAGCAAAAATCACACTTCTTGCTCGTCGCAAGACGAGCTGCCGCTCCCGCACGTCCTGTGCTCCGCGGCATTCGGACATCCTGTCCATCTCGCGACAGGAGTCCGATCCCTCGCCCGAGAATATGACCATCAAAAAACAACGCCGCGCTTTGCGCGGCGTTGCTTTTTGATGGTGCCGGAAATAGGAGTCGAACCTACGACCTTCGCATTACGAATGCGCTGCTCTACCAGCTGAGCTATTCCGGCGAGGGCGCGGAGTATACGGATTCGAACCCGGGGCTGGAACCTCTTGACGGCACCGCAAATCTGCACGCACGCACCGCTAGTTCGAACCTCCGCCGGGTCCCGCTCGCTCTACAGTCGCGCCACTCCCTCTAAGCCACTGCTTGGACAGGTGCACGGATGCACGCGAACCGCGGTTTCACGCTCACTGAACTGCTCACCACGCTGGCCATCGTCAGCATACTCAGCACGATCGCGGCGCCCTCGTTCGCGCAGCTGCGGCTCAACTCGGCGCGCACCGCAGCCGTGAATCAGGTTTTCCATGCGGTGTTCCTCGCGCGCAGCGAGGCGATCAAACGCAACCGGGTCGTCACCATGTGCAAGAGCCGCGACGGGCGGCAATGCGCTCGCGGCGCAAGCACGGCGTGGACGGACGGCTTCATCGTATTCGTCAACGCGGATCGGGACGAACCCGCGCAGGTCGATCCCGGCGAGGACATTCTTCTGCTGGGCGACGCCTGGAAAACCGGGCAAATCACGTCCAACCGCGAGGCCTATTCATTCCGGCCGTACACACAAGGCGTCGTGAACGGCACGCTCGTGTTCTGCGACGGGCGCGGCTCAGGCGAAGCCCGAGCGATTATCATCAGCCACACCGGACGGCCCCGAATCTCCCAACGTGACGCCAGCAACCGCAGACTCCCCTGCTCCACGTGATCTCCAACGTGCCCCTGTGGCGCGCGGCTTCACCGTCGCCGAGTTGCTGAGCGCAATCCTCGTGCTCGCCGTCGGAGTACTGGGCGTCGTCGCCTTGTACGTCGACCAGTCGCGTGAACAGGAACGCAACCCGCGCACGATTGCGACGGCGTTGGCGCAGGAAATGGCAGAGCACATCCGCAGCCGTGGGCCTGCTGAAAAGGCACCCCGGGTGCAGCTTGCACCGTTCTGCACGCAGCCGCCAGGCACGGCGGACCCTCTGTCCGGAGGCGACACACTCGCGCAGGACGTTGCGTGTTGGCAGGAAAGGGTGGCGAATGCGTTGCCCAACGCCACCGGGCTGGTGGAGAAAGAGGATTCGAATCCTGGCTACAAAGTGACCGTGAGCTGGTCGGAAGCCGGGGTGGGCGCCGCTTCAGTCGTGCTACAGGTCAAGCCGTAGGAGTGAGCGCATAGAGACGGGCCCGGAAATCTCTGCCCGTCAACTGTCAACTCTTGAACGCGACGCGCTCACGCTGCGAAGTTCGCGCGGCAAGCTAAACACCACACTTTCTTCACGACCTCGCAATTCCTGCGGCAGCTCGCCGCCCCATTCGCAAATCCGTTCGACGACGCGCGTCACGAGCACCTCCGGGGCGGACGCTCCGGCGGTCACGCCGACCATCTGCTTGTCTTCGAACCACTCGCGCTGCAGGTCCTCGGGGCCGTCGATCAAGTAACCGGGAATACCGGCCTTGGCCGCAATCTCGCGCAGCCGATTGGAATTCGAGCTGGTGCGCGATCCCACGACCAGAATGAGATCGCACCGCTCCGCAAGCTGCTTCACAGCGTCCTGGCGGTTCTGCGTTGCATAGCAGATGTCTTCGCGCCGCGGGTTCGACAGGCCCGGGAAGCGCGCTCGTAGTGCTTCGACTACCTTTGCCGTGTCGTCGACCGAGAGCGTTGTTTGCGAAACGAAGGCAAGCCGAGCGGGATCGCGAATCTCGAGGCGCGCGACGTCGTCCGGTGTCTCCACGAGCAGGATGCGGCCGCCGAACGAAGCATCGAACTGCCCCATCGTGCCTTCCACTTCGGGGTGGCCGGCGTGACCAATCAGAACGACGTCCCTGCCCTCGCGCGCATAACGGAGCACTTCCATATGAACCTTCGTCACGAGCGGGCAGGTCGCATCGAACACCCGCAGACCACGCCGCTTGGCCTCGTCCTGCACGGCTCGTGAAACACCATGCGCGCTGAATATGACGGTCGCATCGTCGGGCACCGCATGCAGCTCCTCGACGACGACAGCGCCCAACTTGCGCAACCGATCAACCACGTAGCGATTGTGCACGACCTCGT
>CBJNAT010000340.1:0-4414 GCA_966434585.1 uncultured Gammaproteobacteria bacterium
ATCGTCGGAGTCGGCAACTGCGCATCTTCGTTCGTGCAAGGTCTGACGTATTACCGCGACCTGGCCGAAGACGAGTGCCCGCCCGGCATCATGAATAGGCGTGTGGGCAGCTACGGCATCGAGGACATGGAGATTTCTTCAGCTTTTGACATCAACGCGACGAAGGTCGGGCTGGATGTGGGCGAGGCGATCTACGCAGCGCCCAACAACACGCGCCGATTCGCTGACGTCAGTCGCATCGGCGTCCGTGTGGAGCGCGGGCGCACGCTGGATGGCCTGGGCGTGTATCTGCGGGACGAGATTGCGGAGTCGGATCGCCCTGAGGCACAAGTGACCGAAGTGCTGCGCGATACGCATACGGAGGTGCTGGTGTCCTATCTCCCCGTCGGTTCGCAGCGCGCCACAGAGTGGTACGCACTGCGTGCGCTCGAAGCCGGCTGCGCCTTCGTCAACTGCATCCCCGTGTTCATCGCGAGTAACCCGCTGTGGCGCAGGCGCTTCGAGGAACATCGTTTGCCGATCGTCGGCGATGACATCAAGAGCCAGGTAGGCGCCACGATCGTCCATCGTGTGCTCGCGAATTTGTTCAAAGAGCGTGGCGTCAAACTCGATCGCACGTATCAACTGAACTTCGGCGGCAACACGGATTTCAAGAACATGCTCGAACGCGAGCGTCTGGAATCGAAAAAGCTGTCGAAGACGCGTTCGGTCACGAGCCAAGTGGACGTCGATGCCGACAGCATTCATGTGGGGCCGAGCGATCACGTCGAGTGGTTGAGCGATCGCAAGTGGGCCTACATCCGCATGGAGGGCACAGCTTTCGGCGGCTCGCCGCTCAACATCGAGTTGAAACTCGAGGTGTGGGACTCGCCGAACTCGGCGGGTGTCGTCATCGATGCCGTGCGCTGTGCGCGGCTCGGACTCGACCGCGGCATCGGCGGCGCACTCGTTGGGCCCTCGAGCTATTTCATGAAGTCGCCCCCCGAGCAGTTCACGGACGCCGAGGCCCGGCGGCGCACGATTGCCTTCATCAACGAACGTCCGCGACGAACGCGCAGATCACGACGTGACTACCCGCTTTCACTTGGTGAGACACGCAGCCTGCGAGCGGATGGTTGAGACGCTGGTGGGCCGCGCGTTGGATGTCGACCTGACGGCATCGGGTCGCGCGCAGCTACCTGCGTTGGTCGAGCGACTACGACCGGCCTGTCTTGCAGCCATCTACTGCAGCCCTCGCCGCCGTACGCACGAAACTGCCCAGGCCATCGCGATGGACAGTGGCGTCCAGCTCGTGGTCGAGCCCGCATTGGATGAAGTCGACTTTGGCACGTGGTCGGGCTGCACGTTTGCGCAGTTGCAGAGCGACCCCAAGTGGCATCGCTGGAACGGCGTGCGCGATGTCGCGCAGGCACCGAACGGCGAGTCGATGGTGGAAGCCCAGGCGAGAGCCGTACATGCGCTGCAACGAATCGCTGTCGATTATCCGGAACACGAGATTGCCGTCGTGAGTCACGGTGAGATCGTGCGCTCGCTGTTGTTGCACTACCTCGGTCTGCCGCTGCAGGCCTACACGCGTATCGAAGTGGGTCCTGCTAGCCGGTCGCTCGTGGAACTCGCCCAATGGGGCTCTAGGGTCATCACGATGAACGAGCACTCCGCATGAAGTTCGTGATCTTCGGACTCACGATCAGTAGCTCATGGGCCAACGGCCACGCGACACTCTGGCGTGGGCTCTGCACGTCCCTCACCCAACTCGGCCATGACGTCACGTTCTTCGAGCGCGACGTGCCTTACTACGCCAATGCACGCGATTGGCATGAGTTGCCCTGCGGCAAGCTAGTGCTCTATGAGCTTTGGGACGAGATTCGCGCTGGGGCAGCTGCGGAATTGGCCACTGCGGACGTTGCCGTCACGACATCGTATTGCCCCGACGCGATCCCCGCTTCCGAGCTGATGTTCGAGCAACCGCACTGTCTCACGGTGTTCTATGACTTGGATACGCCAGTGACACTTGCCTGCATCGCGCGACAGGAGCGCGTACCGTATCTGCCGGATAACGGCCTCAACGGTTTCGATCTGACACTGAGTTACACGGGCGGCGCCGCTCTCACCGCGTTGCGGGAACAGCTGGGGGCGCGTCGCGTCGCACCGCTCTATGGGCACGTCGATCCGGACGTGCATCGACCCGTGCCCCTTCACGAGATCTATCGATGCGATCTGTCATATCTCGGCACGTATGCAGCGGATCGCCAAGCGGTGCTCGAGACGTTGTTCGTGCGGCCCGCACGGCACCGGCCCGCATCGAGATTCATCATCGGTGGCGCCCAATACCCAGACAGCTTTCCGTGGTCGCAGAACATCTACTTCGTGCGACATGTGCCGCCCGAGCAGCACGCCGCGTTCTATTCGTCAGCGCGATTGACGCTGAATGTCACACGCTCGGCCATGGCGCAGATGGGCTGGTGTCCATCGGGACGATTGTTCGAGGCGGCGGCATGCGGCGCTGCACTGGTTTCCGATGACTGGGAAGGCTTGTCCGCCTTCTACACACCAGGCGAGCAGATCCTCACGGCATCGAACACGTGCGATGTGCTTGCTGCCCTCGATCTGCCGCGAGATGCACTCGCTCGTATTGCGACTGCCGCTCGCGAGCGAACGCTGGACGAACACACCTCGATGCATCGCGCCCGTGAATGGGTGGCTTTGCTGGAACATTCCGCTGTGGGCTTGCCCTTCATCAGAACCGGTACGGTCAACAACGTCGATCGGAGGACCTGACCATGTGGGGCATCGTGCCAGCCGCCGGCATCGGCAGCCGCATTCAACCGCTCGCCTTCTCGAAGGAGTTGCTGCCCGTCGGCAGCCGCGAGTGCGAAGGCATTCAACGGCCGTGCGCAGTCAGCGAGTACCTCGTCGAACGAATGATTCGCGGCGGCGCGACGAAGGTCTGCTTCGTCATCTCGCCAGGCAAGTCCGACATCATGGAGTACTACGGCGCGAACTTTGCGAGCGCCGCGATTGCGTATGTCGTCCAGCCGAGCGCTGTTGGGTTGTGCGATTCCATCTTCCGTGCGAGCCCTCTCATCGCCGCTGACGAAGGCGTCATCGTGGGCCTGCCAGACACCGTCTGGTTTCCCGAAGACGGCCTCACGTACCTACCGGACGATGTGCTCTCGTTCCTATTGTTTCCTGTGGCGCAGCCGCAGCTCTTCGATGCTGTCCTGACGGACCGCAGCGGCTGTGTGCGAGAGATCCGTGTGAAAGATTCCGATCCTGGGTCGCACTGGATCTGGGGCGCCTTCAAGATGCCCGGACGTGTGTTTCACGAACTGCAAGCATTATGGGAAGCGCGCGCCGGCCAAGATGAGTACATCGGCACCCTCGTCAACGCGTACATCGAAAGCGGCGCGCCCGTGCAGGCAGTGAAGGCCGGCGAATCGTATGTCGATGTCGGCACCGTACACGGTTACCGCACGGCGATGGCGCTGCTGAGTACGCCCGAGGTGTTGCGGGAGACGCGGGTGCCGGCGCACGGGGCTGCCTCCGGCGAGCTAGCTAGTCGGCTAGTCGGTCAGTCGGCTAGCCCGAGAAACCATTCTGGCTAGCTGACTAGCCAACTAGCTGACTAGCCGACTGAAAGGAGTTGCCCATGCTCGAAGCCGCCATGATCTGGAACGAGCCGAACAACAAATCGCATTGGGATCCCGACGTGGATCCGGGCTGGGAGAAGTTTGCGGACATGGCGAGTCGTGCTGGCCGCGCCATTCGCGGCGAGAACCCGACGTTGCCGCGAGTGCTGGGCGGTATGTCACCCATCGATCCCGGTTTCATTCGCAATCTCGACGAGCGTGGCGTGCTCGAACACGTCGATGTCGTAGCCGTGCACGGCTTTCCGCTCGATTGGAACCTGTGGCAAATCCACGAGTGGCCAGCGAAGCTCGAGGAGATTCGCGCGGTGACTGCGCTGCCCGTGTGGGTGTCGGAAGTCGGTATCTCGACGTTCGGCGCAGAGGAAGTGCAAACCTGGGGTCTCGGTCGCACCGCCGAGCTGCTCGTCGGTCGGACGCCGCGTATTCACTGGTACAGCCTTTACGATCTGCCGCGCGAATGGGTGGCGACGACGCGACACCGTGAAGCGGAAGGTTCGTCTTATTACCGTCATTTCTACATGGGCGTGCTGCGGCAAGACGGTTCGCCGAAGCTCGCATTGGATGAGTTCCGCAAGCACACACCCGCGCTGGGCTTCTGCCAATGGTTTCACTTCCGCGATCACCGGCTGCACGACGCGGTGCGCTGGATGAAGGATCTCGGCGTCACCTATCTGCGCACGGGCTTGTCGTGGGCGGATCGCTTTCGTCCAGGCGCGCTCGATTGGTTCGATGAGCAGATGGAGGCGCTCGCACCGTTCGATGTC
>CBJNAT010000341.1:0-4411 GCA_966434585.1 uncultured Gammaproteobacteria bacterium
GTATCACCTGAGCCCTGGCACTTGAGCTATGCGCCCGTGAGCATGCCCGCGCTCGAATCCTTGAGCTTGTCGATGCTGCGTGAGGTGATGGAAAGCGTCACGATCGACGGACGTGAACAGATCCTGATGCGCCTGCCGGAGATCTATACGCGGTATTTATTGGCGATTGATATGCCGGAGGGGAGGGCGAGGTGGTAGGGGGTACTTGTGATCAGTGATTGGTGATCAGTGACTGGTGATCAGTAAGAGGAGACTCTTGTCAGTCACCAGTCACCAGTCACCAGTCACCCATCCTTCAACATCCTCGCTCGAATCTGTCCCACCACATTCAAGTACCGCATCGGTCGAATGCGCTTGAAGCGCCACAGCCAGCGCGCCGAGCGCGGCAGCACGATGTACAGCTTGCCGCGCGCAGCGGCGTGTAGGAGTTCTCGTGCCACATCATCCGCCGAGAAGTTGGAGGCGGCCATGAGCCGCGCCGCCGTTTCGTGCGTCTCGGGCGGTCCGCGCAGGGATTCCAAAAGGGCAGTTTTGAAGAACGCCGGCATGACGACGGCAACCTGAATGCCCGCAGACTTGAGCTCTCCGTAGAGCGTTTCGCTCAACGACAGCACGGCTGCTTTACTGACGTTGTAAGCGCCCATATTGGGGAGCGAGGCAAACGCCGCCGCGCTAGCCACATTGATCATGAGACCATTGCCGCCGAGCTGCAGATGCGGGATCGCGGCCCGTGCGCCGTTCAGGACCCCGAAGAAATTGATGTCCATGATCCATTGCCAGTCGGTGAGCTCCGTTTCGCTGACCGTGCCGGCGGCGGCGACACCTGCGTTGTTGATCATCATGTCGAGCCCGCCGTGAGCGTCGACGAAGGAATTCACGGCGACGATCAGCTCATGTGAATGGCGCACGTCACCGGGATAGGCGACTGCAGTGCCCGTGCCGCTGAGCTCGCTGTCCGCGCGCGAGAGCCGCGTTTCATCGCGATCGAAAAGCCCAATCGCCCAGCCGTTTGCGGCGAGTACACGAGCCAGGGCAAGGCCAAGACCGCTGGCGCCGCCGGTGATGAACGCGCGTTTGCGCGGGAAACGTTGGTTGAGACGGTCGAGGGCCGGCGAGCTCAACCTTTCCACACCTGCTTGAGATGCCCAAGCACGAGCGAGCGGATGTTTTGTACGGGATTCTTCTCCCAGGTGAAGCAGGGCGGATCCCGTCGCAGCATGGGCCAACGGCCCGTGCGCAGCACCTCACGCAGGTAGTCGAGGTTGCGCTGAATCGCTTCCATGTAGGGATTCCGTCCGCCGAACAACACTTCGAGGTGACGGTACGCGCCTTCGAATTCGCCGTCGAGTCGCTTACGACGGACATCCTCGACGAACTCCGGGGTGTTGCGTAGGACATCGAGTCCGGAGCTGTAGACCGCCGATGTCGGACGGCCATCCTGCCCCATGGGCAACGCGACTCCACCGAGTACGAACTCGGGGTACAAACGGTCACGGCATTTCTCGAGATAACAGCGATCGGACATCTGGGCGATGAGATCGCCAGTGCCGACGAGATGACCGATGCGGCGGTCGCGCTCATCGTCGAGCCGGATCTGGCTGAACTCCATCTCATAACCCGTGAAGTGCACGATCTTGGTCGACACAGGCACCCACTCGGCCATGCCGATCGTCGGCAGGTACCGAGCCAAGAAACGAGCGCTGCGGCTCACGTGCGAGCGGGTGTATTCGGCGCCATTGCGATGGGTGGCATCGTCGGTCTGTCGGATGTACCCAGAGTCGTGAAACAGCGCGGTAACGACGGCCATGACAGCTCGCTCGGGGCCGAAACGCTCGCCCGGGGAATGAGTACGTTCGTAACCAATGACCAGGCGCGCGGACGCGAGGGTGCCATCGAGTGTGTGCTGCAGATCGTGATAGACCGTGTCGCAGCCAAAGTAGCCAGGAAACTGACCCGTGAATAGCCGTTCGAAATCGCGAAACGCACTGTCCAGACGATCCAAACCGTAGCTCGGCCATGCCTGCCGGAACAGGTCGCCGACTGCACGGCGCACGGCCTCAGGGGAGCTCACCTGCACGGTGTTGGTTACGTCGAAGTCGCTTCGCCGGTAATGCATGTTGTTATCGTGAATCGCGAGTCTGGAAGGCTAGCTCGAAGCGCAGCGCATCGTCCCTTCAGCTGCCGCAGTGAGGCGCAATTAAGCACCTTTGTTCGATCAGATTGAAGTGCGCAATGGGCGGTGAAAGCACAGAAGAGCCTCGTTAGGTCAGCGGATTTGCGCCGATGTGACACGCTTCACACTTGCAAGGCCGGCGTTCGGTGAGGCGCGTGGAGCGTGCGATCACCGAAGCCGCGGCGTGAATTCCGGATCGGTCAGTTTCATTTCGATCACCGCACCGTACTTGCCGAGTCGATCACGCAGCGCCGCAGCCGGACCAATGACGACGATCTGCACCCGCTCAGGTGCGGGGAATGCACCATCGACAGCCGCGCGTGCCGCCGGTGCATCCACCCGGTCGATCGCGTCGAAGTAACCTTCGATATAGCCGCGATCGAGGCCGTACAGCTCCAAGACGGCCAGCGTTTCCGCCCAATCTTGGGCCGTCTGCAACGCAAGTGGAAACTGGCCTTTGATGTATTGCCGGCCACTCGCTAGCTCCGCATCGCTCAGATAATGGGTGTGCAGGCGTTGCAGCATCTCGAGTGCGAGATCGATCGCCTGGGTGGTCGTCTCGGAGCGTGTGAAAGAGCGGATGTACCAGTAACCCGGTTGCGCGAAGCGCTCGAAGCGCGAGTTGGCGCCGTACGTGAGACCGCTGCGTACGCGCAGCTCCGCATTGAGCAGCGACATGTAGCGTCCACCGAACATCGAGTTCGTTGCATCGAGCGCAGCCCGACGCGGATCGGTTTTTGCGACACCGACCGCGCCAAGCCAGAAGTAAGATTGCGTGGACTGCGGCGCATCAACCAGCAGTACGCGGCGTTCCTTCGCGGCCTCGGGTACCGGGATCGAGGGCAGCGGTTGCTCCGCGCGCCGCCAGCCTGCAAGCGCGCGTGTGAGGAGTCGCTGCATGGCGCGCAACTCGAAATCGCCGGCGACACTGACGATCAGACGGTCCGCGCCCATCTGCTCGCGCTGAAACGCTCGTACATCGTTCAAGTCGATACGAGCGAGTGAGCTCTCGCTGCCGCTTACCGGCCTGCCGTAGGGATGGGAGGGCAGCAATGCCGCTGCGCCGTAGACTGGTGCGAGGTCCGCGAGGTTCGCTTCCTTCGCCGCGCGAATGAATTCGATCTGGCGAGCACGGAGCTTGTCGAATTCGACTCGATCGAGCGTCGGCCGCTGCAGCATGTCCGCGAGCAATTCGATCATCAGCTCGTGGTCGCGCGCGAGGAAGCTGCCCGAGATCGAGACGTACTCCTGTTCCGCGCCGGTGGTGATGCGACCGCCCACACGGTCCACGGTCTCAGCGAACTCGGCCGCGCTGCGGGTGCCAGCGCCCTTCTCGAGTAGATTGGCGAGCAGGTTTGCCGTCCCGCTGCGTCCTTCCGAGTCCGCATTCGCACCGCCACGCACCACGGCTTCAAAGGCGATCAGCGGCAAGTCATGACGTTCCATCAACACTAGCGTCGCACCGTTCGGCAGGACGACGCGTTCGAACGGCGGTACCCGCACGCCAGCGGCATGAGCACAGCCGACCAAGCAGAGCAGAGCCGCGATGAACAGCTGCTTCATGAGCCCGCCCGTGCCGGCTCGACGAGGCCGACGGTCCGCTGTGTCTTCTTCAATATCTGCCGTGCAATGGCATCGACGGCCTCGCGTGTCACGCCCTCGTACTCCTCGGGTGCGCTGAACAGTTTGCGATAGTCCCCGTGCAGCACCTCGTAACGGCCCAATGCCTGGGCCTTGCCGTCGATCGTCGCAAGCCCGCGCCAGAAGCCTGCGAGCTGCAGTTGCTTCGCCTTGTCGACTTCGGCCTGAGTGACACCGTGGGTGAGCACGCGATCGATCTCCTCATCGAAGGCGTGTTCCGCGGCGCTGGCGTCAGCACCCTCCGGCAGTGTCAGGAAGAACCACACCAAGGATGGATCGAAGCCCGCTTGTGCCGACACGTCCACGCTGATCGCGAGTTTGTCTTCTTCGACGAGCCGACGGTGCAGTCGCGACGAAGTGCCGTCCGCGAGGATGCGCATCAACAGCTCCAGGGTCGGCCGATGCGCGTGTGTCGCGGCAAGAGCGTGATAAGCGAACTGCAGCGCCGGGCTCTGTGTGTCTACCTCCAGGCGCAGGCGTCGTTCGCCCGTTTGTTCCGGTTCCGCGGTGCGCACCGCGGGCGGCGGTGTGCGCTTGGGCAATTGGGCCAACGTGCGGTGTGCGAGCGAGAACACCCCTTTGGGGTCGAGACCGCCG
>CBJNAT010000342.1:0-4410 GCA_966434585.1 uncultured Gammaproteobacteria bacterium
GCTTCGGGTTGGAGAGGATGGCGCACATATCTGCGAACAACACGAGCAGCAGATAGGCCGCCGAAAAGATCATCGCGCAGGTCTGCAGCAGCGGCATGTCACGGGTGGTGACCGCATCCACCATCAAACTGGCGATGCCCGGAAAATTGAAGATGCTTTCAACGATGATGGCGCCGCCCAATAGATACGAAAGGCTCAACGCCACGGCGTTCGCAATCGGTCCGATGGCGTTCGGCAAGGCATGGGTCAGCACCGCGCGTGAGCGTGCGACACCCTTCAAGATCGCCATCTCGAAGTACGGTTGCTGGAGTTGTTCGATGACGGCGGCGCGTGTCATCCGCGCCATTTGCGCCATGATCACGAAGCTCAGCGTCAGTACAGGCATCGCATAAGCGCGCAGGAAGGCGCCAAAGGACGGTTCGGCCGGCGCAATCGACAGCGCCGGCAGCCACTGCAGCTCTACCGCGAACACGAGCACGGCCAACGTGGCGACCAGAAACTCGGGGACGGCCACCATTGAGAGCGTCAGCACGCTCAAGCTCCGATCGAGCCGTGAGCCGCGATACATGGCCGCGAGGATGCCGATCGCGAGTGCGATGGGCACGGCCACGAGCGCCGCGGCAGCCGCAAGCCACAATGACTTCGGTAAACGTGCGGCGATCAGCTCGCTCACGGGCATTCGGTTGGCCAGGGACTCGCCCGGGTTACCCGACAACATGCCCGTGAGCCAGGTGAGGTAGCGCGTGTGGGGCGGTTGATCGAGCCCCAGCTTGGCACGCAAGGCTGCAACCGCTTCGGGCGTGGCGCTCTGCCCCAATGCTTCCTGCGCTGCATCGCCCGGCAAGAGCGATGTGATCCCAAAGACGACGATCGACACCATCAGCAGCGTGATCAGCGCCACGCCGATACGTCTTGCGATGAGCAGCACCAAAGCATTCATAGCGTGTGCCTCATGCGTCAAGCCACACATGATCGGCGAACGAATAGCCCATCAGTCCACCAATAGGGATGGAGCCAAAGCCCTTGATGCGCTTGTCGTAGCCATCCATGAAGCTGATGAAGGCCGGGATGGCAACACCGCAGTGCTCATGCACGAGCCGCTGCATGTCGCCATACAGTTGCTTGCGCTTGCCCTCGTCTGCTTCACCGCGCGCCGCCACCAGCAGTTGATCGAACTGCTCGTTACGCCATCCGGATTCGTTCCAGGGCGCATCGGATTTATAGAACAACGTGAAGAGCATGTCCGCCGTGGGCCGCGGATTGGTGTTGCCGAAAGTCAGTGGATGCTTCATCCAATGATTCGACCAGTAGCCATCCGAAGGCACGCGATTGACCGCCAGCTTGAGCCCGATCTTGGCCGCTTCTTCCTGCAGGAGCGACGCCATGTCGATCGAACCTTCAGCGACGGCGGCTGCATAGATCGGCAAGCGTATACCCGTAACCCCGGACTTGCGCAGGTGATACTTCGCTCGCTCCGGATCGTATGCGCGCAACGGCAAGCTCGCGTCGTAGTAGCGGTGGAACGGCGGAATGGGATGGTCATTGCCGAGGATCGCATGACCGCGGAACAGTGCACGACGGATCAGCTCGCGATCCATGAGATATTTCATGGCGAGGACGAAGTCGGGATTGCCCGTGATGGCCGAGTCCTGGCGCATGACCAGGCTCGTGTGAAGGCCCGACTTGGTTTCGAGCACCGCGTGGGTGCCCGAGGACTCGATGCGCTTGATCGAACGTGGATTCACGGCGAGGGTCAGATGCACGTCGCCCGAGAGCAATGCATTCACGCGCGCCGATTCGTCGGGGATACCGATCAACTCGATCTCGTCCAGATAAGGTTTGCCAGTCTTCCAATAATTCGCGTTGCGAACCGCAATGGTGCGCACGCCCGGTCTGAACTCCTTCAAACGGTATGGGCCCGTGCCAGCGGCGGTACGAAAGTCCGTCGTGCCCTCTTTGATGATGACGAAGTGCGAAGCGGCCAGGATCGCAGGGAAATCCGCATTCGGCTCCGTGAGCTGAACCGTGAGCTCGAGCGGACCGGTCGCCTTCACGGCCGCGAACTGCTCGACGACGGGCTTCACTTTCGAGCCAGTCGCGGGATCTTTATGCCGCATGAGCGAGTACACCACATCGCCCGCGCTCAGTGTCTTGCCGTCGTGAAACGTCACGCCTTTGCGCAACTTGATGTGCCAGAGCGCGCGATCAGCGCTCTCGATGGACTCGGCCAACGCGAGCTGTGCGCGCAGCTCGGAGTCGTACTGGGTGAGCCCGCTGTAGATCATGTAGTGACGGGCGTAGTCGGTCGCCGTAGCACCCTTGGCCGGATCCAGAGTGTCGGCTGTGGAGCTCGCGAGACTCGCAACTCGAATGCGACCGCCGCGCTTCGGCGCCGGCGCCGCTTGCAACAACGTGCTGGCACTTCCGAGCGCACCGAACGCACCGGCAGCGATGAGCGTGCGCAGCACGTCTCTACGCTGAGGATCTGCGAGATCGACGTCTTGAGAAGAGCTCATGTCACCACCTCAAGGACTGCCGATTCTTGAAGCCTCACACGTCTAAGAAGGGTTTGGGGCGTGGGGTGTGGGCAAGAAATCCACCGAACCCTCTGGCCCAGGTCCCAGGTCCCAAGCCCCAGGCCCATTCTCAGCTCACAGCCCCACCACCGCCGGCAGCCCGCCGATATCTTTGATCTCCGTGTAGTTGTAGCCCGGCGTCGATGGCTCGTGGCCGCGAGCGACGAAGGCTTTGTTGCGAATACCCATGTCGTTCGCCGACATGAGGTCGTAACGCGGGCTCGACGAGACATGCAGGACGTCCTGCGGACCGCACCCCAACTGATCCAGCATGTATTCGAAGGCTTGCAGACGCGGCTTGTACGCCTGTGCCTGTTGTGCGGTGAACACCGCATGGAATGGCGCGCCTAACTTCGCCACGTTGTGGTGAATCTGATCGTTCATGGCATTCGAGAGAATGACCAGTGGAATATGCGGCGCGATTCGCGCCAGCGGCGCCGGCACATCAGGATGCGGACCCCAAGTCGGCACAGCTTCGTAGATGCGACGGGCTTCTTCGGGTCGAAACTCCACCTTCCAGCGCTTGCACGTGCGTTGCAGGGCGTTGTGGAGCACCTCTGCAAGGGGCTTCCAGGCGCCGAGCACTTCATCGAGGCGGTAAGCCGCGAAATCTTTGATGAACTGGTCCATGCTTTGCGGCGAAACACGATCCGCGAAAAACTCGCGCGCCATTGGACCCGGGCGATAATCGATCAAGGTGCCGTAGCAGTCGAACGTGATGTACTTCGGCTTGAAGTGGCTCATTGTGATGCGCTCGTTGTTGCCCAGGTGCTGCGCAGCTTAGTCCACGCGCGACAGCACAAAATGCCAAGGCAAGCGCCATAACGAAATCTCGTGAGTTTCTGCATGCCCTCTGCGCAAGCACGCGCTGCGAGTGCGTCGCTACGATGCTGGCATTCCAACATAGACATGCGAGCCATTCATCATGTCCCCGTCCGAACTCACCCGCCTCGATCGCGATCATCTCATCCATCCGCTCGTGAACTTTCGCGAGCACGAACGCAAGGGCGTCACCGTGCTCGAAAGCGGCCGGGGCGCGTTTCTGCGCGACATCAACGGCAACGAGCTCTTGGATGCGTTCTCGGGTCTGTGGTGCGTCAATGTCGGTTATGGGCACGAGAGCATCGTGCGTGTGGCCGCCGAACAGATGAGCCGCCTGCCCTACTCCACCGCCTACTTCGATTTCGGCTCGGAAGCCGCGATCCGCTTGGCCTCGAAGCTCATCGAGCTCACACCGCAGTCGTTGCAGCACGTGTACTTCACGTTGGGCGGCTCGGATGCAGTGGACTCCGCGATACGCTACATCACGCACTACTACAACTCGATCGGTAAGCCGCGCAAGAAGCAGTTCATTGCGCTCGAGCGTGGTTATCACGGCTCTTCTTCGATGGGCGCGGGGCTCACCGCACTTGCGGCATTTCACTTCAACTTCGATACGCCGCAACCCAACCAGCACCACATCGCCTCCCCGTATCCGTATCGCAATCCGGTGGGCGATGACCCCGACGCGATCATCCAGGCATCGGTGAAGGCGCTGCGCGCCAAAGTGGCGGAGCTTGGCGCACAGCATGTCGCGGCATTCTTCTGCGAGCCGGTGCAAGGATCGGGTGGGGTCATCGTGCCGCCCCGCGGCTGGCTGAAAGCGATGAACGAGACCTGTCGCGAGCTCGGCATCCTCTTCGTCGTCGATGAAGTCATCACAGGCTTCGGACGGACCGGACCTTTGTTCGCATGCGAAGCGGAAGGTGTGCAGCCGGATCTGATGACGGTCGCGAAAGGACTCACGGCGGGATACGCGCCTATGGGCGCCGTCTTTCTTTCCGATGCAGTGTAT
>CBJNAT010000343.1:0-4406 GCA_966434585.1 uncultured Gammaproteobacteria bacterium
CCGGGATGTTGGTGTGCACGTTGCCGTCGCCGGCATGCATGTGCAGCGCCACCCACACACGCGAACGCAGCACCCGTTTGTGGATCGCCTCCGCGTGTGTGAGCGTCGGCACGAACGCCGCGCCCATGAACAGGCGCCGCAAGTGCGCGCGCACTTCCGTCTTCCACGATGCGCGGATCGAGCGATCCTGCACGAGATCGAACACGCGCACGTTCGGCTCGCGCTCCAGGCGGCGCTCGAAATCGCCGAGCACCGGTTGGTAGCCGAGCCTTGCCAGACGCGGCAACGCATCGCGCAGCGGCATGTCCAGATGGGATGCCAGGAACGACCAGCGCTCACGCGTGGCGGCGATGATCTCCTGCGCCTGCACCTGACGATCGCCGATCACGTCCGCGCGATTCAGGCGCTCGGTTTCGGGATCGTCGGTCTTCGCGAGCTCGATATCGCCCGCGAAGTACTCGGCTACTGCATTCAGCAACGCGAGCTTGTTCTTGAAGGACAGTTCGATGTTGATGCGCTCGATGGCATCGGTGTACTCACCCATGCGTTCGAGCGGAATCACGACGTCTTCGTTGATCTTGAATGCGTTCGTGTGCTTCGCGATCGCGGCCGTGCGCGATCGATCGGCCCAGAATTTCTTGCGCGCGTCGGCATTCACCGCCGTGAAGCCTTCACCGGCGCGCGCGTTGGCGAGCCGCACCACTTCCGAGGCCGCACGCGCGACCGCCGCTTCGTCGTTGCCGACGATATCGCCGATCAGCACCATCTTCGGCAGCGAGCCGCGACGCGACTTCGTCGCGTAACCGACGGCGCGCAGGTACCGCTCGTCCAAGTGTTCGAGACCGGCGAGATACACACCGCTCACACGCGATTGCTCGTCGAGATAGTTCTTGATCTCGACGATGGAGGGAATCGCGTGCCGCGCCTGGCCGAAGAATTCGAGACAGACGGTGCGTGTATGCGCCGGCATCTTGTGCAGCACCCAACGCGCAGCCGTGACGAGGCCGTCACACCCTTCCTTCTGCACCCCGGGCAGACCGCCGAGGAATTTATCCGTCACGTCCTTGCCGAGCTGCTCTTTGCGGAACTTGCGACCTTGGATCACGAGCCGCTCCTGGCGCAACACTTTGGCGCGATCGGGCAAGTCGCGGCCATCCTTCCACACCAGCGTGAACCCGGCCTCATCGACCTCGTGAATCTTCCCGCGGTTGTGCGCGATGCGCGTGACCTCGAGCCAGTTGCCTTCCGGATCGACCATGCGCCACCAAGCGAGATTGTCGACCGCGGTGCCCCACAGCACGGCCTTTTTGCCGCCGGCATTCATGGCGATGTTGCCGCCGATGCAGGACGCATCGGCCGAGGTGGGATCGACTGCGAAGACGAAGCCCGCGTGTTCAGCAGCATCCGACACACGCCGCGTCACGACACCCGCTTCGGAGAAAATGGTTGCGACCTTGTCTTCGAGACCCGGCAGCGCCGTCTGCTCGACGGCGCTCAAGGCTTCGAGCTTCTCGGTGTTGATCACGGCGGCGCGCGAGGTGAGCGGTACCGCGCCGCCCGTGTACCCCGTGCCGCCGCCGCGCGGAATCACGGTCAAGCCCAACTCGATGCACTCGCGCACGAGCCCCGGGATCTCGGACTCCGCATCCGGACTCAAGACGAGGAAGGGATACTCGACGCGCCAGTCTGTCGCATCCGTGACATGGGAGACGCGTGCATAGGCGTCAAAGCGCAGATTGTCGGCACGGGTATGACGCAGCAGCAGCCGGCGCGCGCGCTTGCGCAGCGAAATCATCTCTTCGAAGTCGAACGCAAAGGCATTCACTGCTTTGCGTGCGGCATCGAGCAGCAAGCCCACTTTCCTGTCGCGCTCCGCATCGCCGGCGTCCCGACGCTTCTCGATCTCGTGCAGCCGATGATTCAAGGCTTCGACGAGCATGCGCCGGCGCTTGGGATTGTCGATCAGATCGTCCTGCAGGTACGGATTGCGCTGTACGACCCAGATGTCGCCCAGCACTTCATAGAGCATGCGAGCGGAGCGCCCGGTACGCCGCTCCGCGCGCAATTCGTGCAGCACCTGCCACATTGCCTCGCCCAGCAGCCGCACCACGATCTCGCGATCCGAGAACGAGGTGTAGTTGTAGGGAATCTCACGGAGACGCGCGGGGGGCTCGGTGACCCCAGCGTGTTCGGGTTCGAGGGGTTCCAGGGGCAGGGACAGGTTCATCAATCAGTCCAGGTCGGCACGGGCGGCGATTGTAAGAGAAGGCGACGGGCTACGGGCTACAGGCTACAGCCAGAATCGGTGCTGTGAGTCCTTCTGGCCCTAGCCCGTAGCCTGTAGCCTGTAGCCCGTCATGAAAACCGAACTCACCGCCCTCGAAGCTCGCGTCATCGGCTGCCTGATCGAAAAGGCCATCACCACACCAGACCAATACCCCCTATCGGTGAATGCGCTGGTCAACGCCTGTAATCAAAAATCCAATCGCGATCCGGTGCTGGACCTCAATGAAACCACCGTGCAGCAGATCGTGGATGGCCTCATTCGCAAACACCTGATCCTCGAGAAATCGGGCTTCGGCAGCCGGGTGCCGAAATACCAGCACCGCTTCTGCAACACGGGTTTCGGCTCCTACGAATTCTCGCCGCAGCAGACGGCCATCCTTTGCGAGCTCATGTTGCGAGGACCACAGACCCCTGGCGAGCTGCGATCTCGAGCTAACCGGATGGCGCCAATCGAGGATGTCGCACAGATCGAAAGCGCATTGCAGGGTCTCCTTCAGCGCGAAGACGGACCGTTCGTCGCGCGCCTCGCCCGCGAACCGGGCCGTCGTGAGTCGCGCTATGCCCACCTGCTCAGTGGCGATGTGGATGCGCCGATCGAGGACGAAAGCAAGCCTGTCGAGGCCGGCCTGGAGGGCGGCAATGATCGCATCACGAAGCTCGAAGAGATCGTCGCGGAGCTGCGGCGGGAGTTGGACGAATTAAAAGGCCGACTGGGCGAAGCATGAACGGCTACGGGCGACGGGCTACGGGCGACGGCCAGAACGACACCCGAGCCTCTATCTAGAGATGCGTGCAACGCTCGCGGCAACCTGGCCCGTGTTGCTCGGCATGGGCGTGCTGATGCTGGGTGCCGGCCTGCAGGGCACGTTGATCGGCGTGCGTGCGACGCTCGAGCAGTTTCCGACGTTCACCACGGGCCTCATCATGGCCAGTTATTACATCGGGTACTCCGTCGGTTCGTTCGCCGCACCAAGCCTCGTCGCCCGCGTCGGTCACATTCGCGTGTTCGCGGCACTGACTGCACTCGCGTGCGCCACCATTCTGCTACAGGGCGCCTGGATCGAGCCGTTCGTGTGGGCGTGCTTGAGGCTTGCGTCCGGCTTCTGTTTCGCAGGTATTTACGTCGTTGCCGAGAGCTGGCTCAACGAGCGCGTGTCGAACCAGCTGCGCGGGAGCCTCCTGGCGATCTACATGCTCGTGCTGTACGGCGGTCTGGGGATCGGTCAGTTCCTGTTGAATGTGTCGGACCCGCGCGGACCTTACCTGTTCATGTTGATCGCTGGGTTGATCTCCACTGCACTGGTGCCGATGGCGCTGAGCGCGACGCAGGCGCCGGAGATCACAGTCCCGCGCAAGCTGCCGATTCGCGAGCTGTATCGGATCTCGCCGCTGGGCACGGCTGCCGTTGCCGTCTCCGGCATGGTGTCCGGAACGATTTTCGGTCTCGGCCCGGTTTACGCGGGACTCGTCGGCATGCAGCCGGCCGCGATCGCCAGCTTCATGGCCGCGAGCATCTTCACCGCCGTGCTGACGCAGTGGCCCGTTGGTCGCTTGTCGGATCGCATCGAGCGGCGCTCCGTCCTCGTGAGCGTTTGCTTGCTGAGCGCGGCGGTCGCGGTCGCAACCGTGTTCTTCGCGAACGACAGCGCCGCCCGTCTCGCGGTCTTCTTCGCCGTATTCGGCGGCCTCGCGCTCACCCTGTACTCGCTCGCGTGTTCGAACCTGAACGATCATTTGGAAGCGTCGCAACGCGTGTCCGCTAGCAGCACGATCATCCTCGTGAACGGCGCCGGTGCAGTCGTCGGGCCCGTGGTGGTCGCGGCCCTCATGCAACCGTTCGGACTGAATGCCTATTTCATAGGACTCGCCACGCTGATGGGGCTGCTCGGCGGGTTTGGTTTGTGGCGCAAACACAAGCGTGCGCCAGTCCCGCCCGAACAGAAGACGCGCTTTGTCACGGCGCAGCCGCAGTCGGTCGGTACGCAGTTGTTGAGCGGAGCGGAGGCGCGCGGCGGTGGTGCTGTCTCGAAGGGGTGACGATTGGGTTACGGGCTACGGGCTACGGCCAGAGCGAAAGTGCCTCCTTCTTCTGGCCGTAGCCTGTAGCCTGTAGCCTGTAG
>CBJNAT010000344.1:0-4391 GCA_966434585.1 uncultured Gammaproteobacteria bacterium
CGGTCAGGAAGAAGCCCACCGCGTTGTGGCCGTACCACCACTGCACCATCGCATCGACCACGCCCGAGTACATGACGTACGACTTGGTGGGCGATACCGGAATCGCGAGGTTGTTGACGATGTGGAGCACCGCGATGGTGATGATGTACGCGGCGAAGAACCAGTTGGCAACGTAGATGTGCTTGACCTTGCGGATCGCAAGCGTGCCGAAGAACACGACTGCGTAGGACACCCACACGATCGCGATCAAGAGGTCGATCGGCCACTCGAGCTCGGCGTACTCCTTGCTCTGGGTGATGCCGAGCGGGAGTGTGATCGCGGCGGCGAGAATGACCAGGGTCCAACCCCAGAAGGTGAAGGAGGCAAGCTTAGGAGCGAACAGCGGTACGTGGCAGGTCCTCTGCACCACGTAGTAGGACGTGGCGAACAACGCGCTGCCGCCGAACGCGAAGATCACTGCATTCGTGTGCAACGGCCGCAGTCGGCTGTAGGTGAGGAAGGGCAGGTCGAAGTTGAGCGCCGGAAACATGAGTTGCGCAGCCAGGAGCACGCCGACGGTCATGCCGACGATGCCCCAGACGACGGTCATGATCGAGAATTGTCGGACGACGGTGTCGTTGTAATTCACGACTGCGGGAGTACTGGACGGCTGCGACATTTCAGGCCTCGAGAAGAGCGCTACACACGAGTGATCGGCGACGCGAACGTTACCGTTTGTCGCTGCAACGCCCACTAAGGGGTTGCCCGAAACGTCGATGGATTCCCCCGTGCTGTCTTCGCAGCTGTGCGCAGCAATTCGCTGCCAGCGCGGCTGACAATCAGGCAATGCCCTATGCAAAGCTTCGCTGGGGCCGCGGCGAGTACGTTCTTTACCGGCTCACGGAACTGTGCGTGACTGGGGTGCTTATGGCAGACGACGGCGGCGCGCTGTCGCACGCCGCGAAGGAGAGTCGAGATGTACGAGCGAATCCTTGTTCCCGTCGATGGCAGTGACACCTCGAACCGCGGCCTGCAGGAAGCCATCGCGCTGGCGCAGGCGCTGAATGCCGAGCTGAAGCTCGTGCACGTCGTCAACGAGTTCTATGCGCCAGGCGGCGTGGAGGTCTACTACGATCTGCCGGCGGCGATGGATTCGCTGCGAGAAGCGGGCAAGCAGGCGCTGGCCAAGGGCGAGAAGACGGCGCAGGAAGCACGTGTCAAGACGAGTGCGGATCTCATCGAAGCGATGGGCGCGCGAGCCGCCGATCGCATCGTGGACGCCGCGAGCCGCTGGCCTGCGGATCTCATCGTGATGGGCACGCATGGTCGGCGCGGCTTCGAACGTTTCGCGCTCGGCAGCGATGCTGAAACCGTGCTGCGTTCCTCGACGGTGCCCGTGCTGCTGGTACGCGTGCCGCGGTAGGAGTCTTCGCAACCGCCGAATAGAGGAAAGGCACCACTTCAGCCCACGGATGGAGGAAGGCAGAATCGGGGCGCCGTCAGATCACCGCGGAGTGCTGCCTTGAGTGCTCGACGTCATCCTCTCGTGCGCGACATCACGATCGTGTTGGTCGTGAAGACGCTGCTGCTAATGGCCGGCTACTGGTTCTTCTTCGGGCCCGACCAGCGGCTCGACGTCACGGCGCCGCTGCTCGAAGCGCATCTCTTCCCGCCCGATGGGAGAGCCGAACGATGATCGACATGGAGGTCGTCAATCTCTCGCGGCTGCAGTTTGCGCTCACCGCGATGTATCACTTCCTCTTCGTGCCGCTCACGCTGGGCTTGTCGCTCCTGCTCGCGATCATGGAGAGCGTGTATGTCATGACGGGCCGTCAGATCTGGCGTGACATGACGATGTTCTGGGGCATTCTGTTCGGCATCAATTTCGCGATGGGTGTCGCCACCGGTATTACCATGGAGTTCCAGTTCGGCACGAACTGGGCGTACTACTCGCACTACGTCGGCGATGTCTTCGGCGCGCCGCTCGCCATCGAAGGACTGATGGCGTTTTTCCTCGAAGCGACGTTCATCGGCCTGTTCTTCTTCGGCTGGAACAAGCTGTCGCGTCAGGGGCATCTCGCGGTCACCTGGTGCGTGGCGATCGGCTCGAATTTCTCTGCCCTGTGGATTCTCGTGGCAAACGCGTGGATGCAGAATCCGGTCGGCAGCCGCTTCAACTTCGAAACGATGCGCATGGAGGTCACGAGCTTCGCCGAAGTGATCTTCAATCCGATCGCACAGGCCAAGTTCGTGCACACCGTCAGCGCCGGGTACGTGACCGGGGCGATATTCGTATTGGCGGTCAGCGCGTGGTTCCTCTTGCGCGGCCGTCATGTCGAGATCGCCAAGCGCTCGATGACGGTGGCCGCTTCTTTCGGACTCGCATCGGCGCTGTCCGTGGTGGTGCTCGGCGATGAGAGCGGCTACACGGCGACCGAGCACCAGAAGATGAAACTCGCGGCGATCGAAGGCATGTGGGAGACACACCCCGCGCCCGCGCCGTTCACCGTGCTGGGCGTTCCGGACAAGGAGGCGCGCGAGACACACGCGATCATCGAGATCCCGTGGGTGCTCGGTCTAATCTCCACTCGATCGTTCAGCGGTGTCATCCCTGGCATCAACGAGCTCGTCGATCGCGGCGAACAGCGCATTCGCAATGGACTGCAGGCGTACGACGCTCTGCAGCGCCTCAGGCAGAATCGCAACGATCAGCCGGCACGAGCGCAGCTGGAAGAATCGGTCGGCGACCTGGGTTACGCGCTGCTCCTGCGGCGCTTCGTGGCCGATCCGCGCACGGCCACGCCCGAGCAAATCCGGCAAGCAGCGTGGTCGCTGGTGCCGGACATCACCACCTTGTTCTGGTCTTTCCGCGTGATGGTTGCGATCGGCTTCTTCCAGATTGCGCTCTTCGTGGTCGCATTCTGGTTCGCGACCAAACGCGTGCTGGAGAAGAAACGCTGGTTCCTGCGCGTGGCGTTGTGGTCGCTGCCATTGCCCTGGATTGCATCGCAGCTCGGCTGGATCGTGGCCGAGTACGGCCGACAGCCGTGGATCATCGAAGGCGTGATGCCGACGTTCCTTGGCGCATCGTCGATTCCCGCGAGCAACATCTGGATGTCGATCGGCGGCTTCGTGCTCTTCTACACAGGTCTCGCCGTCGTCGATCTCGTGTTGATGATCAAGTACATCCGCATCGGTCCGACCGAGCATTGGCGCGTTCCGGATATTGGTGCAGGGCATCCTGTGGATGGCGGCATGTACTACCAGGATGTGCCCGGCAAACCGGCCGGCCAGGCGACGGGGAGCTGATCGATGCCACTCGATTACGAAACGCTGCGCATCATCTGGTGGCTCTTGCTCGCGGTGCTGCTCATCGGTTTTGCGATCTTCGATGGTTTCGATCTGGGCGTGGCGGCGCTCATTCCCTTCGTCGGCCATGCTGACGGGGAGCGCCGCTTGCTCATCAACGCGGTGGGTCCCGTGTGGGAAGGCAATCAAGTGTGGTTCATACTCGGTGGCGGCGCGGCGTTCGCGGCCTGGCCACCGTTGTACGCGGCTTCATTTTCAGGCTTCTACGTGGCGATGTTCCTCGTGCTCATCGCGCTCATCCTGCGTCCGGTCGCTTTCAAGTTCCGCAGCAAGATCGATGATCGTCGTTGGCGACATACGTGGGATTGGGTGTTGTGCATCGGAGGGATCGTGCCGGCGCTCATCTTCGGTGTGGCGATCGGCAATCTGCTGCAAGGGGTGCCGTTTCATCACGATGCGGAGTTGCGCCCGCGGTACTCGGGCACATTTTTCGGTTTGCTGAATCCGTTCGGCTTGCTGTGCGGTGTCGTGAGTGTCTGCATGCTGATCATGCACGGCGGTGCGTTCGCGGCGATGAAGACCTCCGGCCCGGTGTACGAGCGCAGCCGTCGTTACGCGATGGTCGCCGCGGTGTTGACGGTCGCCGTGTTCGTGGCTGGTGGCTTCATGGTTGCGAACTCGGTGCCGGGCTACATGATCACCAGCACCATCGATCCCTTCGGTCCGTCCGATCCGAGCACGAAGACAGCGGCCAGCGCGGTCGGCGCGTGGATGGCCAGCTATGACGCGCGCCCCTGGTCGTGGCTCGCGCCTGTGCTGGGTACGGTGTGTCCGCTGCTGATGGCGGTGTTCCTCTGGCTGCGACGGGACATCACTGCCTTTCTCATCAGTGCCGTCGGTGTGGGCGCCATCGTCGCAACCCCAGCGCTGGCGATGTTTCCGTTCATCCTGCCATCCTCGACTGCGCCGAATGCGAGTTTGACGGTGTGGGACTCATCCTCGAGTCAGATGACACTCTTCATCATGCTGATCGCGGTGATCATCTTCCTGCCGATCGTGCTCGCGTACACGGCCTGGGTGTATCGCGTGCTGCGCGGCCGCGT
>CBJNAT010000345.1:0-4382 GCA_966434585.1 uncultured Gammaproteobacteria bacterium
AACGCTAATCGCTTCCCTTATGTACCAGTACCCAGCGTGGAAATACTGGCTCGTCATCATCGTGCTCATGTTCGGGGTGCTGTTGTGCTTGCCGAACGTGTTCGGCGAAGGCCCCGCCCTACAGCTGGCGCGCAACGATCGTCAGCCGGTGCAAGAGGTGAACGCCAATAACGTCCTGTCGAAGCTCGAGGCGGCCAACGTTCCGGTCGAGACCCACTACGTCGAGGACGGGCGCCTGGTAATGCGATTCGCAACGGCGGAGCAGCAAAGCCGTGCACGTAAGGCGCTCGCCGATCTCACGCAGGAATATTCGATGGCGCTCGCCAGCGTGCCGCGCATGCCGGAAGTCCTGCGTACGCTCGGGTTCAAGCCCATCAGCCTCGGCCTCGATCTAAAGGGCGGCGTGTTTTTCTTGTATGAGGTGGATGTTCAAGGTGCTGTGACGCAGGCATTCGAGCGTCTCGAGCGCGACATCCGCGCGCAGCTGCGCGACTCGCGCATTCCGTATGTTTCGGTCGTGAACCAGAGCGGGCGTATTCGAGTGCTGCTGCGCGATGCCGCACAGCTTGCGGAGGCCGAAAAAGCCATTCGCGAAGTCGATCAGACCGCGACCATCACCACCGAAAGCGGTGGTGCACCGACGATCGTCGTGCAGATGACCCCGGAGCAGATCAAGGCGCGGCAGACGGCGGCGATCCAGCAGAACGTCACCACACTGCGCAACCGCGTGAACGAGCTCGGTGTGTCGGAGCCCATCGTCGCTCAGCAGGGCCAGGACCGCATTCAGGTGCAGCTACCGGGCGTGCAAGATCCGAATCAGGCGCTGCGCGTGCTGGGTGCAACGGCGACTCTGGAATTTCGTCTGGTCGACGAAGCGAACGATGCCTACGAGGCCGAGCAGACGAAGCGCGTGCCCATCGGCTCGCGTCTGTACCGCCAGCGCGATGGTCGGCCGATCCTGCTGAAGCGCGAGCTGATCGTTTCCGGCGATCAGCTCACCGATGCCTCCACGGGTTTCGGCGATCAGGGTCCCGAAGTGAACGTGAGACTCGACGACCGCGGCGGCAAGCAGATGCTGGCAGCCACACGCGAGAACGTCGGCCGCCGCATGGCCGTGGTCTACAAGGAACGCAAGCGGGTGACGCCCGAAGACGTGTGCAATGGCACTCGTGAGGGCGGCTGGTGTACGACAGAAGAGGTCGTCACTGCTCCGACCATTCAAGCCGTGCTGTCCTCGAGCTTCCGTATCACCGGTTTCAACGCCGGCGAGGCGCATGATCTCGCGCTGACGCTGCGTGCCGGTTCGCTGGCCACCTCAATCGACATCATCGAGCAGCGCACCGTCGGCCCGAGCCTGGGCAAGGACAACATCCGCGCAGGCGCGATCGCGATGCTCGTCGGCATGGCGCTGACGTTCGTGTTCATGGCGATGTACTACCGCGCATTCGGTCTGATCGCCTGCCTGGTGCTGACGACCAACGTGGTCCTGCTCGTTGCAGCGATGTCGCTGCTGCAAGCCGCCCTGTCGCTGCCCGGTATCGCGGGTATCGTGCTGACGGTGGGTATGGCTGCGGACGCCAACGTGCTCATCTATGAACGCATCCGCGAGGAGTTGCGCAATGGCAATTCGCCGCAGGCGGCCATCCACGCAGGCTTCGACAAAGCGTTCTCGGCCATCGCCGACTCGAACATCACGACACTGATCGCCGGCATCGTGCTGTTCGCCATCGGCACAGGGCCCATCAAGGGTTTCGCCGTCACGTTGGTGATTGGCATTGCGACGTCGCTGTTCACGGCCATTCTCGGCAGCCGCGCGCTGATTCAAAGCATCTGGGGCAGGAAGCGCAAGCTTGCCTCGCTCCCCGTCTGACGCACCGATCGCGCACAGGGCACGCACATGGAATTCTTCAAGAAGACACCGCGCATTCCCTTCATGGCGAACCGTCGGTGGTTCTACGCCGGCTCGCTCATCATGATTGTCGCCTCGCTCGTTCTGCTTGCGACGCGCGGCCTCAACTTCGGCATCGACTTCACCGGCGGCGTTGTGATCGAGGTGGGCTATCCGGGCACGGTGAACCTGGATCGTGCGCGCACGGCGCTGTCACAGGCGGGATATCCGGAAGCGCAGGCGCAGGTGATCGGCACCGGTCGCGAGTTGCTGGTTCGCGTCGCGCCGCGCGAGAACATGAACTTCAATGCTGTCGGCAACGAAGTTGCGCGTGCGCTGCAGAGCGTGGATCCGGGCGCGCAGTTGCGCCGTACCGACGTTGTCGGCTCACAAGTGGGCGAGGACTTGTCGGAGCAGGGCGGACTTGCGTTGCTGTTCACGTTCCTCTTGATCCTCGTGTATGTCGGCTTTCGCTTCGAGAAGAAGATGGCAGCGGGCACCGTGCTCGCGGCCATGCACGATCCGCTCGTCATCCTGGGCTTCTTCTCGCTGACGCAAATGAGCTTCGACTTATCGGTGCTCGCCGCGGTGCTGGCCGTCATCGGTTACTCGATCAACGACACGGTGGTCGTGTTCGATCGCGTTCGCGAGACCTTCCACGAGATGCGCAAGGCGCCACCGGCCGAGGTGATCGACACCGCCGTCAATGCCACGTTGTCGCGAACGTTGATGACGAGCTTCTCGACGTTGTTCGTGGTCGGGTCGCTATATCTGTTCGGCGGCGAAACGTTGAGAGGATTCTCGGCGGCGATCATCGTCGGCGTCATCGTCGGCACGTACTCGTCCATCTTCATCGCCGGCGCGCTGGCGCTCGATATGAAGCTCACCTTCACCGATATCTTCCCGCCGGTGAAAGAGAAGGACGAAGTGGATGCCCTGCCGTAAGCGGGCCTGGGGCTTGGGGCGTGGGGCTGGGGGTAGGCCCCGTCACGCCATTCCTTGCCCAAGCCCCAGGTCCCACACCCCCAGTCCCCCAACCTGACCCTCCTCGTCTGGGGTGCGTTCCTCATCTTTTTTTTGGCCATTCTAGCCCTCTCCCTCGGCGTGCTCCATCGCGAGTCGCGCGAGATGGCCGTGCCGCAGGCGCTCGGCTGGACGCTGGTGTGGATCATTGTCGCGCTGACGTTCTCCGGCGCCGTTTATGGGCTCTACGAGCACCGCTGGCTCGGCTGGCAGCCGGTGGATGCGGTCTCCGGAGCCGATGCTGCCATTGCCTACATCAACGGCTACATCCTCGAGTGGTCGCTCTCCGTCGATAACATCTTCGTGATGGCGGTGATCTTCACCTTCATGAAGATCCCGCCGCAGTTTCAGTATCGCGTCCTGTTCTGGGGCATCGTCGGTGCGATCGTCTTGCGCGGCGTGATGATCGCGATGGGTGCGGCGCTCATCCACAGTTTCGATTGGATGTTCTATGTGTTCGGCGGCATCTTGCTCGTCTCGGCCGCGCGCATGCTGAAGAGTGAAGAAGATGAATTCGACCCGGGCAAGAGCGCGCTGGTGCGCTTGGCGCGCCGAATCTATCCCGTCACGGATGAATTAGACGGGGAGCGCTTCTTCACTCGCGTGAATGGCGCTCGCGCGGCGACGCCCTTGTTCGTCTGCCTGTTGTTCATCGACTTTGCGGATGTCGTGTTTGCGGTGGACTCCATTCCCGCGATCTTCTCGGTCACTCAGGACCCCTTCATCGTCTTCACATCCAACGCGTTCGCGATCCTCGGCCTGCGATCGCTCTACTTCGCCATCGCCGGGCTCATGATCATGTTCAAGTACCTGAAGCTGAGCCTGGTCTTCATCCTCGGCTTCGTCGGCGTGAAGATGGTCCTCCATCATCACGTCGTCATATCGAATCAACTTTCGCTCGGCGTGATCGTCGGTTTTCTCGCTATCGGCATCCTGGCCTCGGTCTGGGTGTCACGGCGTCAGCAGACCTCGCGGTCCCAATTGGGCTAGGAGACTGCTATGGAATTACTGACCGACCCACAAGTGTGGCTGGCGTTCGCGACGCTGACCGCGCTCGAGATCGTCCTGGGCATCGACAACATCATCTTCATTTCCATTCTGGTGGGACGGCTGCCGCCGGAACAGCGCGCGCGCGGACGTACGTTCGGCCTTGCGCTCGCGATGGTGACTCGCATTCTGCTGCTGCTGTCGATCACCTGGGTGATGGGCCTGTCGGCCGGACTGTTCACGGTCTGGGGCGAGGAGATCTCCGGCCGTGACCTCATCCTGATCGGCGGCGGCCTGTTCCTGCTGGCCAAGAGTACGCTCGAGATTCACGGTTCCTTGGAAGGCGAGGAGCATGAGCGCAGCGCGGGCACAGGGCGCGCGACCTTCACGAGCATCATCATCCAGATCGCGATCATCGACATCGTGTTCTCGCTCGATTCCGTCATCACCGCCGTCGGCCTTGCCGAACATGTGGAGGTGATGA
>CBJNAT010000346.1:0-4379 GCA_966434585.1 uncultured Gammaproteobacteria bacterium
GACCGGAGGTCCCTCAACCAGCGCGCGAAAAGGCGCGGCATCCGTACGCAGGATCAGCTTCGTCTCCGGATTCACGATCGTGCCGAGTGTGTCGAGAGAGCGCAGCAACGTGTACAGCTGCGGCGAGCCGGAGTACGCACGACCGTAGATCGCGGCCGCTTCGACGCGTGACTTGGCTTCGATCTCCGCTGCCTTGATGCTGGCCTCAGCCTGCAGGATGCGGGCATCGCGTTCTGCGGCCGAGCGAATCTCCGCGGCTTGCCGCTTGCCGAGTGCCGTGCGTTCCGTCGCGATGGTTTCGCGCTCGGCCTTCATGCGATCGACGGTTGCCATCAACGTCACGGACGGCAACGTCAGACGTTCGATACCCACCTGCACGACGCGCACACCATACGTCTCATGCAACTGACGCTTGATCTGCTCGCTCAAATGCGCTTCGAAGTCGTTGATGCGTACCTTGGCCGGATCGGTATTCACGAGGTTGGCGAGATCGAAGCCGCTCGCGGTCGTTTCCAGCGCGGAGCCCACGAACGTGCGGATCTGACGCGCTGCTTCGTCCGGTTGATTCTGCACGGCGCGCATGAAGCGTTGCACGCTCGCGGTGTCTGGTTGCACCTGCCAGGCGACGTAGGCCTGCACGATGATGCGTAAGCCATCGCGTGTGCCGGCATCCTGCAGGCCGCTGGAGGTGGTGCGCAGGCGCAGATCGACTGGCATCGTCGATTCGAAGGGTGCAGGTAGACGCCAGGCGAGTCCCGGGCTCAACAGCACGCGGACGGGATTGCCGAAGCGTGTGACCACCGTCGCTTGGCCGGCCCGCACTTGCACGAGACTGGCTGTCGCGAGCGCGAATGCGATGAGGACTCCTGCAATGATGAAACGACGTCGCTCGGATGGAAGACGCGGGATCATGTCGCTCCTAGTTGCTGGCGCCGCGGGCTGCAGCGCCATACGGTCGCAGGTCGATCGTGGGCGCCTGGCCGCCCTTGATGCGGTGATCGACGATGATGGTCTCGCCCTTCGCGAGACCCTGGCCGAGCTGGCTCAAGTACTGCTCGAGTAAGAACGCTTGCCCCGCCGTGCGATGTGCGTTGCGCTCGGCTGCGAAGCGCAGCTGCACGACCTCCGCGCTCGCTTTCGCTTCGCGCGCGGCTGCCATTGCCTTGTCCTTCGCCATGGTGGCTCGCAGGGTCGCATCGTTGACTTCGTTGCTCGCTCGCCCGCGTTCGCGCGCGATCGCAGCTTCGGCCTTGATGAGTGCGGCTTGCACGCCGTGATAGGCATCGGCCGCACCTGCAGGCGGATGGATCTGCTCGAGGAGCGTCGCCAGAATCTCCACGCCGCTATGCACGGCATTCAAATCGGCCTGCACGGCGCGTCCAATCTCGGCCGCGATGACGTTGCGCTTCTCGCCCAGCACGCCATCGAGCGTGCGTGAGGCGAAATCGCGCACGAGCACACGGCTCGCGGTGCTGCGAATCAAGGTGGGCAGATCGGCGCTTTGATACGTCGCAGCCATGGCGGAGGCATCGTCGAGCCCGATGCGATAGATGAAGCGCACGTCCATCGAAACGACTTGGAAGTTTTGCCGCTCGCCCGAGGCGCTTGCGATGATCTGCGACTTCTCGCTGACGTGGGCGTCGTCCCAGAGTCGATTGGCGCTCTCCGGTGCAGCACCTTCGGCGGTGCTCGTGTCCGGTGGCGCGTCCTCATCGATGCTGGTCGCCAGCGCGTGCACCACGCCGTTCTCGACGGGCCGAATACGAGCGAGCGGCCAAGGCAGTCCGAGATGCAATCCCGGGCCGAGCACGCGGACGGGCTGACCGAAGCGCTCGTAGATGCCTCGACCATCGACGGGGACTTCGCGGAAACCGCTGAACACCCAACCAATGACTGCAACGGTGGCCAACACCGGTAAGGTCGTGCGCCGGATGTACGAGAACGCCCAGCTCTGCCGCAAGTCGATGCCAAAGCGCACGCGCAGTTCATCGTGCAGCGTTCTCAGAGGCCGAGGAGGCCAGCGGAACATCGTTGCGAACACGCTGCGCGCGTTCAGTTCAGGCTCGATGGCTTCGTCCTCGCGAACGAACAGCGATAGCGCCATGCGCAAAGCGATCTCGCCCGCGACGATCGCTGGCAAGACACCGGCGAGGACGATGAGCCGACTCGCCCAGCGCGTCTCCTCGTCATTGAAGAACAGCCCCAAGGCACACAACAGCAGCGTGGCAATCGTGACGCGTGCGATCTGTGCGACGTGTGCGCCCTCGGGCAACTCCACAACGCTGCGATTGGCGAAGGAGCGCTCCAGGACGAGCAGTGCGAACGCTGCGAGCAGCGTGGTTCCACCGGCAATCAATCCCTGCCGCCCGGCCATGGGGCTGCCAGAACCCAAGTTCCAGTCTTTGAACACGGCGTACAACGCAGCAATGGCGAGCGCGCCGAGCCACAGGGCCTGATACCACTCGTGTCCGGGCCTGCGTGCCCATCGACCGAGAGTTGTGAGTGCTTGTACTGGCACCCGCCAGTACCAACGCTGTGCGCGCCGTGCATCCAGGCGCATCTGTCGGCGCAACCACACCGAGCCGACCCATGGATTGATACCGATCGCGCGGCATCTCCATCGATTCACGAAGTACGCCGCATGCAGCACGAGCGCGAGCAGCAGCACGGCTGCACCGCTGTTTCTCAGGAGCGGCTGCCATGAGCCGCTTGCGATCGACGCGGAAGGGTTTAGCGATGCGAGGAGGAGTGCTCCTGCGATGACTGCAATGACGAATGCAGTCCGCAAGAGCGCGCGGGCCTGCACGGGCGCGCGTTGGAAGCGCGGCAGCGCTGAGAGGTCTACACGCACGTCGTTCAGGTCGATGGGTGCTGCGGGGCTCGACACCACAGGATCACGCATCGTCACTTACGGCCGGAGATAAAGGAGAGAGGTACAGGGACTAAGCGCCACGTCCGTGGGACGCGCGCATCGACGTGGACCCTACCGCCGCCGGATTCACGTAGGGTCCACCGCACCATGTTCGTCTCACTGAGCGTGCAGCGAACTCACAAAATCCTCGAGCAAGACGCAAGCCGCGCAAGGATGGGGCATCGCGATCGTAGCGAGCCACAGGTTGGTGCGCGGCGCTGCTCGAAGATGGAACTCGCTTGCACCAGGACATCGCGTGCAGACAGGCACTCGAGGTTTTCACCGGCGGCGATCTGCTGCGAATCCGCTGATCGTAGCGACGTCACGCCCTGGTTCGGAATTTGCACCACAGCGACTGCACGCGAAGTTTATGCAGCGCTTGAACAGATCGAGTTGGCAACGCATCGCATCGGCATCAGGAGATCGAGCGAATCATGATCGCAACGAAACATCGAATGAAGCGAGTCACGCAAGTGACCGCGAGCTTGGTAGTGAGCTCATGTCTCGCCGCCTCTGCCTTCGCGGAGGGTGAGCGCGTCGGTTCGCTCATTAGCGAACAGGTCAAGGCGGAAGAGGCTGCACAGGCCTCGCAACGCAAGGTGGCGGCGCTCGACGACGAGGCGACCAAGATGCTCGCCGAGTATCGCATGGCGATCGCCGAAGCGCAGAGCTTGAAGGGCTACAACGATCAGCTCGCGGCTCAGGTCAAGTCGCAGAACGACGAGGTCGAGACGATGACCAAGCAGCTCTCCGAGATCGAGACGACCTCGAAAGAAGTGCTGCCGATGATGCAGAAGATGGTCGCTACGCTCGACCAGTTCGTGAAGCTGGACATGCCGTTCCTACCGGATGAACGCGCCAATCGCGTCGCTGGGCTGAAGGACTTGATGGGACGCGCCGATGTGTCGGTTTCCGAGAAGTACCGCCGCATCGTCGAGGCGTATCAGATCGAAATCGAATACGGCCGCACGCTCGAGGCGTATCAGGGCAAGGTCGATGAAAAGACGGTCGACTTCCTGCGTGCCGGCCGCATCGCCCTCATGTACCAGACCCTCGATGGCAAAGAGACGGGCTACTGGGATCGAGCCAAGAACAAGTGGGTCGTCGATGACGACTACCAGCAAGTCATTACGGCCGGATTGAAAGTCGCGAAGAAGCAAGCTGCACCCGACTTCATCCGCGTCGCCGTTCCCGCTCCGAAGGAGATCAGCTAATGAAGCTCGCAAAATTCATTCTCGCGGCCACGCTCGGCGCCTCATGCCTTGCGCAAGGCGCATTGGCAGCCCCTGCATCGCTCGATGAGTTGCTCGAGCAAACGCGGACATTGCGCAACTCGGAAGCAAAGGCGAATCAGGACCGCGAAGCGAAGTTCCTCGCCGAGCGCAACAAGCAAGCCGCCATGTTGGCGGAGGCGAAGGCCGAGCTCGCACAAGCCAAGACCCGCAGCGCCACACTGGCTGCATCGTTC
>CBJNAT010000347.1:0-4339 GCA_966434585.1 uncultured Gammaproteobacteria bacterium
CAGGCATGGTGATTGGCTTGATCGACGACATCCCGACTTGCGACGAGCTGATCCGGCGCATTGTCGACGAGTTTCGCGTCGCGCGACGCCGCCTGGCTGTCGTGGATTGAACTCAGATGGGCTCGGAACACCAAGCCGATCTTCCGGTAAGGCGCGAAGCCAACCCTAGGCAGGAACGGGCTCAGTTCGAATTTCGGCGTGTTCGACCGTCACGGCGGGCTTGATCTTGAACCAAATGGCGTACATCGCCGGCAAGAACACGAGCGTGAGTACCGTTCCGGCGAACGTTCCACCAATCAGGGTGTACGCCAAGGTTCCCCAGAAAACAGAGTGTGTGAGCGGAATGAACGCGAGCATGGCAGCGAGCGCAGTCAGAATGACTGGGCGAGAGCGCTGCACGGTGGCCTCGACGACGGCATCGAAGGGCGCCAATCCTTCCTTCTCGTTGCTGCGGATCTGACCGATCAAGATGAGCGTGTTGCGCATCAGAATGCCGGACAGCGCAACCAGCCCGACGAGCGCATTGATCCCGAACGGTTGATTGAACAACAGCAACGTTGGAATGACGCCGATGAGCCCCAGCGGTGCGGTTGCGAACACCATGGTCATCGCGGAGATCGAGCGCACCTGGAAGATAATCGTGATCAGCGTGAGGGCGATCATGCTGGGGAACAGCGGCGCCAAGGCGCGATTGGCATTGCCGGACTCTTCGATCGAGCCGCCCTCTTCGATGCGGTAGCCCGCCGGCAGATTGGCGATGATGGGCTGCAGCTCTTTCCACACAGCGGTGGACACGTCCGGCGGCTGCAGGCCCTCGGCAATATCGCCGCGCACGGTGAGCGTCGGGGTGCGATCGCGGCGACGCAGGATGGGATCTTCCATGCGGATCTCCACCTTGCCGATCTGCGAGAGAGGAATGCGTTGGCCAGCGGATCCAACCAACGTGAAATCGCCAATCTTGCTCGGATCCAGCCGCGCATTACCGGCAGAACGGGCGATGAGCTGCACCGAACGGATGTCTTCGCGGATCTCGGTGATGGGAATGCCGTTCAACAGGAACTGCAGCTGTTGCCCCACGTCATTGGAGGTCAAGCCGATGCTTTGGAGTCTGTCCTGATCGAGCGCAAAACGAAGCGTGGGCACGCGCTCGCCCCAATCGGTATTGACCGTTCTCATCAGCGCGCTGGTCCGCATCACGCCACGAACCTGCGCGGCGATCTCGCGAAGCGTGTCGGGGTTGGGTCCCATCACACGGAAAGCCACGGGGAACGGGGAGGGCGGTCCGAACACCAGCTGTGTCACCCGCACGCGGGCCTCAGGCGCCAGGCCGTTCGCCGCCGCCTCTCGCAACTTCAACTTCAGCGCCTCGCGTGCTGCTTCGCCTGGCGTCAATACGACGATCTTCGCGAACGAGGAATCTGGCAGCTCCGGTGACATCGCAAGGTAGAAGCGCGGTGCCCCCTGTCCGATGTACGCAGTAACGATCTCGGCTTCCGGTTGCTTGGCCAACCATGCCTCGACTTTGGCGGTGGCGGCACTCGTCTGCTCGATGGCAGTGCCATACGGCATCTGCACTTCGACCAGCACCTCCGGGCGATCGGATGTCGGAAAGAACTGCTTCTTCACGACACCCATGCCGAGTACCGCGATGAGGAACGCGCCGATGACGCTGCTCGCGACCAGCCATTTGCGGCGAATCACCGTACCCAGGAACTGGCGGAAGCGGTCGTAGCGCGGTGTGCTGTAGATCGCCTCGTGCCCGCCCGCGCGCTTCTCGATATTCGGCAGCAGGTTCACCCCAAGATAGGGCGTGAACACCACAGCGACGATCCACGAGGCGATCAGCGCGATGCCGACGATCCAGAACATGTTGCTGGTGTACTCACCGGCTGTGGACCTGGCGAAGCCATTGGGCATGAAACCAATCGCTGTCACGAGCGTTCCGGCGAGCATGGGTGCGGCTGTGTGACTCCACGCATACGCTGCGGCGCTGATGCGGTCGAAACCTTCTTCCATCTTCACGACCATCATCTCGATGGCGATGATCGCGTCATCGACCAGCAGTCCCAGTGCCAGTATCAGTGAGCCGAGCGTGATGCGATCGAAGTCCTTGCCGGTCGCGGCCATTACGATGAACACAGCAGCCAGCGTGAGTGGCACCGCCGCCGCAACCACGATCCCGACGCGCCATCCCATGCTGAGAAAGCTCACGAGCATCACGACACCGAGCGCGACGAAGAACTTGACCATGAACTCGTCGACGGCCGAGCGGATGTTCACGGACTGATCCGTGACCTTGCTCAAGCTCATCCCGAGCGGCATCTCGGCGTTGATGGCCGTCGCTTCTGCTTCGAGCGCCTTGCCAAGATCGAGCCCGTTCCACCCCTCGCGCATGACCACGCCGAGCAGCAACGTCGGCTCGCCGTTGTTGCGGATCAGAAAGGTCGCTGGATCTTCGTAGCCCCGTTTTACTTCGGCGATATCGGACAGCTTTAGCGTCCGGCCTTGCGCAGCCACGGGGGTATTGCGAATCTGCTGCAGATCGTCGATCGCGCCGTCCAGGCGGATGAAGATTTGCGGGCCCTTCGCTTCGATCGAGCCCGCGGGCGTCACGACGTTGCGGCTGTTGAGCGCGGCGAAGATTTCCTGAGGGGACACTCCCAACGTGGCGAGGCGGTCATACGAGAACTCGACGAAAATCCGTTCCGCTTGCTCGCCGATGATGTTCACCTTCTTGACGCCCTGCACGTGCAGCAGGCGTTGGCGCAGGACTTCCGCGTCTCGGACGAGCCGTCGGTGTGACTCTCCTTTCGCCTTCAATGCATAGAGCGCAAACGTCACGTCGGCATATTCGTCGTTGACGATAGGCCCGATGACGCCACGCGGCAGGTTCGCGGCCTCATCGCCCAACTTCTTGCGCGCCTGATAGAACTGTTCGGGAACATCGGCGGGCGGAGTGCCATCGCTCAGCAGCAACGTGGTGAATGCCAGGCCTGGTCGCGTAAAAGTCTCTGTCCGGTCATACCAGCGCAGCTCCTGCATCCGCTTCTCCAAGCGTTCCGCGACCAGCTCTTCCATTTCTTTTGCCGTCGCGCCAGGCCACGCGGTGACGATGGTCATTTGCTTGATCGTGAACGCGGGGTCTTCCGCGCGGCCCAGATTGAAGAAGGCGATGACGCCGGCGATGGAGATCGCCAACAGCAGGAATAGGGTGACGGAGCGCTCGCGGACGGCGAGGGCGGAGAGATCGAAGCCGCTCATGACTTTGTCGCGATCATGGCGGCCTGGCGCGGCGCAACCTCGCTGCCCAGTCGCACGGCCTCACCTTCGTGCAGCAGATGCGCACCGAGGGCAACGACGCGGTCGCCCGCCTTCAGTTTGCCGACGACGGAAGCCGCTTCGCCCGTGAGGCCGGCGACTTCCACGGCTCGCCACTTCACTCGAGGCTCTTCCCCTTCGACCAGCCATACACCCGGGCCCTTGCCCTGGTCGAAAATCGCGCCGATCGGTACACGTAGCGCTGGAGCAGAGCGGCCGTCTGATATTTGAATGGAGATCGTCGAACCAAGCGGCGCGTCCGCCAGACGATCCTCCAGCACGTACCGAGCCTCGAACGTTCGAGTCTGCCGGTTAGCCGCGTCCAACAACTGGCGACGTCTCGCAGAACCGGTCAGCCCGCTGCCGTACAACGTGGCTCGGCCAGCGGATCCGATCGCTGGGCGCAAGGTTTCCGGAAGCTCGATGATGGCCTCGCGACGTCCGGCATGCGCCACACGCACGACGGCTTGACCGGCACCGACGACCTGACCCGGCTCCGCCAGCGTCTCAATGACGACGCCGTCCGCATCAGCGAACAGCACTGCATAGCTCGTCTCATTGCGAGCAACGTCGGCCTGGGCTTCGGCCGCATTGAGTTCCGCTCTTGCCGCCTCGGCCGCAGCCTTGACCTTGTCATAGGCCGACGCCGAAACCGCACCCGGGGTGACAAGTTCTCGATGTCGTGCCTCTTCATCCATGGGTTGGCGCGCGCGCGCCTTGGTGGCGGCAACTTCCTCTTCCTCCGCGCCCACGGCGAGCCTCAGGTCCGTGGGATCGATACGCATGAGCGCTTGGCCGCGCTTGACGCTTTGCCCCGCATCCACCAAGCGTTCCAGAACCTTGCCCGGGACTCGGAATCCTAGGTCGCTCTGCACGCGGGCAGCGACGATGCCGGTGAACGAACGGGCTGGCAGGGCGGCGAGCTCGACAGTTTCTATCCGTACCAGCGGGGGCTGCGTTCGGGCATCCGGCGAGGAGGTGGCGTCACTGCATGCCGCCAAAACGAACGGCAGCAGAGCGA
>CBJNAT010000348.1:0-4336 GCA_966434585.1 uncultured Gammaproteobacteria bacterium
CGATCGTTTACGAGCTGCTGTGGTTTCTGCGGGGTGAGACGAACGTAAAGTGGCTGAAGGAACGCGGTGTCTCGATTTGGGACGACTGGGCCGATGAGCACGGCGAGCTGGGGCCGGTGTATGGCAAGCAGTGGCGTTCCTGGCCCAACCCTAACGGCGAATCGATCGACCAGATCGCGCAAGCCGTGAAGCTCCTGCGTACCAATCCCGATTCGCGCCGCATCATCGTGAATGCTTGGAACGTGGCCGAGCTCGAGCAGATGGCGCTGACGCCGTGCCATGCGCTCTTTCAGTTCTACGTGGCCAATGGCCGCTTGTCGTGCCAGCTCTATCAGCGCAGTGCCGACATGTTCCTGGGCGTGCCGTTCAATATTGCTTCTTATGCGCTCCTGACGCATATGTTCGCGCAACAGTGCGACCTGCACGTGGGCGAGTTCATCTGGACGGGCGGCGATTGCCACTTGTACTTGAATCATCTCGCGCAAGCGGATGAGCAGTTGAGCCGCACACCGTTGCCCTTACCCAAGCTCACGATCCTGCGCAAACCGCCGTCCATCTTCGAATACGAGTATGAAGACTTCTTGATCGAGAACTATCAGGCCCACGCGCACATTAAAGCGCCAGTGGCGGTTTGATCCCGCAAACGATGCTATGCCGCGAGCGCATTCGATGATGCGCGCGATGTCGCGTTCTCGATGACTTAGTGTTGACCTTGTTCTGTTCGACAGCCCTACCATGCCAACCCGCAAAAAAGCCAAACGCTCCAACCAACCTGCTCGCAAGGCGAAGACATCAACCCGCAAGACAGCAGCGCGCGGCAAGCGTCCGCTGAAGGTGAAGACCGCTCGCAAGCCGAAGAAGCCGGCGGCCAAACCGCGCGATGCTTCGAAACTCGAGCTGATCGAAGTGCGTGACTCGCCGATCCACGGCCGCGGCGTGTATGCCCGGGCCGACATCAAGAAGGGCAAGCGCATCCTCGAGTATGTGGGGGAGCGCATCTCTCACAAGGAGGCCGACCGCCGATACATGGAAAAGGGCGATGACGACGGTCATACGTTCTTTTTCGTCGTGGACGGCCGCACCGTCATCGACGGCGGCGTGGGTGGCAACCCTTCGCGCTACGTCAATCACACCTGCGACCCGAACTGCGAGACGGTAATCGACGAGCGCCGCGTGTTCGTCGAGACGATCCGCGACATCAAGGCCGGCGAGGAACTCGGCTACGACTATCAGCTCACGTGGGAGAGTACCGACGATCCCGAGGAGCTGGCGCTGTATGCCTGTCGCTGCGGCGCAAAGAACTGCCGCGGCACGATGCTGGATACTCAACCGTTGGATAAGAAAAAGTAAGGCATGCTTCTCACGATCGTCGTCGCAGTGTCTGAAAACGGCGTCATCGGCACTAGCAACCAGTTGCCCTGGCGTCTGCCCGACGATCTGAAACGCTTCAAGGCGCTCACGTTGGGCAAGCCGATCATCATGGGTCGCAAGACCTATGAGTCGATCGGACGCCCGCTGCCTGGTCGCAAGAACATCATCATTACGCGCCGAGCCGATCTACACATCGACGGCTGCGTGGTTGTGGATTCAGTCGCTGCAGCGCTTGCGGCGGCCGAGCCGGCGGAGGAAGTCATCCTGGGCGGCGGTGGCGATCTCTATGCACAGCTCATCGATCGGGTGACCACCATTCATCTGACGCGGGTGCACACGACACTCGAAGGCGACGTGTACTTCCCACCGCTCGCTGCCGAGGACTGGCAATGGACCGTGGAAGCGAGGCATCCTGCGGACGAGCGCCATGCTCACGCCTTCACATTCGAGACGCTGATACGCCGCTGATAGTCCGCGGCCCGAGGTTTCCATGGGTTACAACTGCCTGAAGTGCCCAGGCTATTGCTGCAGCTACGATCGCATTGCCGTCTCTGCTTTCGATATCGCCCGCCTGGCGAAGCACTTCGGTCTCTCGGTCAGCGTGGCGCGCGAGCGCTTTACGTACGCCTATCACGGCGAGAACGGTGAAGAGCGCATCTTGCGCCATAAGAAGGATCACATCTTCAAGTCGACTTGCCGCTTCTTCGACCAGGAGCAGCGTCGTTGTACGGTTTACAGCGTGCGACCCAACGTATGTCGCAAGTACCCCTATGGAAACAGTTGCGGCTATTACAGTTTCCTGAAGTTCGAGCGTGAGCAGCAGAGCGACGAAGAGTTCATCCCCTCAGCTTGAGAGGCTGCATCCGTAGACTCGAAGGTCGGCGTCGCACCATTGGCGCGATCTATGGCCTGGATCGTAAGTGACTGTTGCCTGTATGGCCGGGTTGCGTACTCTGTCGTCAGTACCAAGCTTTTTCGGAGAACGCTCGTGAAGATCGACATTGGCATCGATGAAAAAGATCGCAATGAAATCGCGGCTGGGCTCGGCAAACTGCTCGCCGACACTTATACCCTCTATCTGAAGACCCACAATTTCCACTGGAACGTCACCGGGCCGATGTTCCAAACGCTGCATCTCATGTTCGAGACGCAGTACAACGAGCTCGCTTTGGCAGTCGATGCCATCGCGGAGCGCATTCGCTCGCTGGGAGCGCCGGCACCAGGCACGTATGCGGAGTTCGTGCGCCTGAGCTCCATCAAGGAAACAGCGGGTGTGCCGAAGGCCGAAGAGATGATCCGGTTGCTCGTCGAAGGCCAAGAGGCCGTCGTGCGCACGGCTCGCTCGTTATTCCCCGTCGTCGACAAGGCGCATGATGAAGCCACGGCTGATCTGCTCACGCAGCGCATCCAGTTGCACGAGAAGACGGCGTGGATGCTGCGCAGCCTCTTGGATCGATGATCGTAGCGAGGCTTCGCTGTTCTCGGCGACGCTGCGCGCGGGCTTCGTGAGTCATAGCGTCGACGACCAGGCTGCCGGCGGGTTGATCGTCGGCATCGACGCTGTCGGCCACTCCGCACATGGAGCGGAACTGGCCGTTCGCGCCCCGAGTTACTGGCGAGCGCGCGCGAGTGCTTCGGTGTGCGGGTGCCGCGCAGCCTTCTACGACGGCAATGCCTCAACTGACGACCATTCGTTCGCGCCCCAGCTGGAGTTCCGTGCTGACGGTCTGCCTTGTGGTGGCCGTGCTGATCGTGGCGAAGAGTGTGCTCGTGCCCGTGGCGCTCGGCGTCATCCTGGCGTTCGCATTGACGCCGGTCGTGCGAGCCTTCGATCGACTACGACTACCGCGAGCTGTCGGCGTGGCCCTGTGCATGACGCTGTTCTTGAGCGCGCTAGGCGGTCTCGGGTACGTGCTCGGATCGCAGGTGACCGAGTTATCGGAACAGGCGACACGCTACAACTCATCGATCCGCGAGAAGATGCGCGAGCTGCGCAAGAACGGTATCGGTGGGCTCCGCGGCATCACGCGCACGGTCGACAAGATCACTGAACAATTGGATGAAAACGCGGCAGCGCTGCGCGCCGCGCAGCCCGTGCGTGTCATCCCCGAACGCCTCACGCCGATCGAACGGCTGCGCGAAGCGGCAGGCTCGATTTTCGAGCCCATCGCGAGCGCCGTGATCGTGCTCGCGCTCGTCGCCTTCATGCTCGGACAGCGCGAAGACCTGCGCGATCGCATCATTCGTGTCCTCGGTTCCGACAACATCACGCTCACGACGCGGCTGATCGATGAAGCCGGACATCGCGTGAGTCAGTTCCTTATCGCGCAGACGCTGATCAACATCGGCGTAGGCGTGCTCGTGGCCGCCGGACTGTACTGGATCGGCGTGCCCTACGCGATGCTCTGGGGCGGGCTCACGGTCGTGCTGCGTTTCGTGCCGTACGTCGGCACGACCTTATCGGCACTGATGCCTGCAGCGCTCGCCTTCGCGGTGTTTCCAGGTTGGCTGGAATTACTGCAAACGCTCGCGCTGTTCGCGATCCTCGATCTGCTCGCAGCGTATTTCGTCGAGCCGGTCGTGCTCGGCCGTCGCACGGGTGTCTCTTCGTTCGCGCTGTTGGTGTCGGCGCTGTTCTGGATCTGGGTGTGGGGCCCGATCGGTCTGCTGCTCGCGACGCCGCTCACCGTGTGCATCGGCGTTCTCGGCCGGCACGTGCGCTCATTGCGCTTTCTCGCCGTGTTGCTGGCGGACGAGCCGGCGCTGGCTCCGCAAGTGCGGTACTACCAGCGGCTACTTGCCCGCGACGAACCCGAGGCACGGGCCATGGTGCAGCGAAGCCTGTTGGAGCTGGAAGCGGTGGCTGTGTGCGATCAGATCATGATTCCAGCGCTGGTACTGACACAGCAGTACTTCGCGCTCGAGGAAATCACCTCGGAGGACGTGCAGTTCGTGCTGAGTGCCA
>CBJNAT010000349.1:0-4323 GCA_966434585.1 uncultured Gammaproteobacteria bacterium
AGCGCGGAGCGGTAGTTCAGCTGGTTAGAATACCGGCCTGTCACGCCGGGGGTCGCGGGTTCGAGTCCCGTCCGCTCCGCCATTTTTCTTGATTTCGCTCAAGAAGTTAGTGGAAAGCAACGGCAGTTCACTGCCAAATCCACTGCCAAACGCAAAACGAAGCCTCGCCCGCGAAGTCTGTGTGATCGCGCTCTACTGAGTTGGCATCACGCTGTGACTTCAGCGCACGTGCTGATGGAACTCGTGTTCGACAAGCGCTCCGCTGTCGATGCTGATGAGTTCCTCGCCCGACGGATCGCCTCGATGTCATGCAGCTGAGTGTTTCGAGGCCATGCTGCAGAGGTGGTGAGCATCGTGATCTCACTATGTCCGTGCTGTTCTGCGACCCAGGTCCCTGGGAAGCCAAGCGCGCCAGATGCCAGCTTACGGACGTATGACGCGACGTATTGCCGGCGGTAGCGGATGATGGATAGGTTTTTGAAAGCGCGCGCCCAGCGCCGTCCTATTGCGCTGAGATTGAAAGATTGGCGCGCCGGCTTCGGTGAAGAAGAGAAAATCGTGCTTGATGAGCCCGCGTGCGACCATCTGCGCACGAAGTTGTAACTGACGTTCGATCACTGCGATCGACATCTCGAATACTGAAGGGGTCTTTCAGCTTCTTGCGGATCTTCGGATAACGCAACAGGTTTGCGCTGAAACGGGAATGCGCGCGCGGTGGGTTGAGCCTGCGTACCCAGGGGAATTCCCTCGCGAAGTCGAACGTGCCTGCCGCAATCTGCTGGTTGACGTACGCGAGATAAAGGCGAGCGCGCGCCAGGTTTTCTTCCGTGGGAACGATGCGCTTCACGAGCCGGTACCGTCGGCCCTCGAATGTAAAGTCAAAGCGAATGCGGTCGTGTCCCAGTGCGACCACACCACCCGTGCGGGATGGTCTAGCCATGTGCGTCGACCTCCGCCGGCTTCACGAGACAACGAACGCTTCTGATGGTGAACGGGTCAACAAGCGGCCGATCGCCGCGGCGCCGTCGCGCGGTTAGAAACGCCGTCGGGTTGCGCTCTCTCCGCTCCGGAATGGACGCTCCCGCAATCAGACCGCGCTGCGGCTCGTGCGGCACCGTTCAGGTCAGCCGCACAGAAATTCGGCGTGGAGCTCGAGGTGGTGAGACTCGATTTGCCTGAAGCACGACAGCTTTACCAATCGGATCTGGTCCTCATTCGGCCAGATCAGATCGTCGCCTGGCGCGATCGCGGTGCGCCGCTCGATTGCGAGCAGGTGTTCGGGCGCCTCCTGGGGCATGCGCAGCCGGAGCACGGCATAGCGGCGATCGCATGAGCGTAAATCGCGGAAATGTCTGGCAAGCGCCGCGCACCAACTCGTGGTCTAGCTAGACTCTCGGCGGCCAATAAGCAAAGCACCCGTTACGCAGTCGCGTACCCGGCCTTGCGGCGGGCGAGAAGGCAGGCACGAACGCCGAGCGGATCGAAGTGCTTCTCGATCTCTCGGACTTCAGGGTTGCGGCCTTGGTCTCGCGTTGGGAGATATGGGTCTATCTGGGATGATTGCGGTGCGCGCCCTGGAATGATTGAGTGCGCACACAGGGCAGAAGCCCGTTCATACGAGCTTGCCCTTGTGCGCGCCGCTTCGAAGCCGATCGGAACCCCCTTTGAGTGCGCCGCGCCGGGCGACGCTCAAGAAAGCACGTTGATCATCCAGGGCGAGCCGAGCGCCCTCAGAGGGATGGCCAATCGATGTAACCTTTGGGACCAGGCGAGTAGAAGACGCTCGGATCCGCTACTGCCAGAGGCGCATCCTTGGCGAAGCGGGTGGGCAGGTCCGGATTCGCGATGAATGGCTTGCCGTACACGACAAAGTCCGCGAGCCCTGATTTCAGGGCGGCGTTGCCGGATTCCTTTGTGAAGCCGCCGCAGACCGCAAACGTTCCTGGGTAGAAAGGCCGTAGCAGCTCAAAGGTGCCCTGCAGGGTGGTTTGCAATACGTGCAGGTATGCCAAGCCCTTGCCGGCAATCGCTTTCACGAGAGCTGTGTAGGTCTCCTTCGGATCGGCATCCTTGATGTCATTGAACGGCATGCCCGGTGCGATCTTGATGCCCACCTTCGCGGCCGAACCGGCTGCGGCAATCATGGCATCGAGCGCCTCGAGGACGAAGCGGATGCGATTTGTGACGCTTCCGCCATAGCCATCCGTGCGCAGATTGGTGTTCGAGGAGAGAAACTGCATCGGCAGGTAGCCTGAAGCCGCATGTAACTCGACGCCTTTGAAACCGGCCGCCAATGCGTTACGTGTGGCTTTCGCATACTCATCAATGATCCCGTGAATTTCTGACGTCGAGAGCGCCCTTGGCTCCGGGAAATCCTGGAGTCCAGCCGCATCCGTCCAGATTTGGCCAGTCGCTTTCACTGCGGAGGGCGCGACGAGCGGCTCATCGGTGTAGCGGTTGAGAGGCGACCCGATGCGGCCGACGTGCATCAGCTGCATGAACATGCGGCCGCCCTTTTCGGCGACAGCATCCGTAATCTTCTTCCATGCGGCAACCTGCTCCTCGGTGTCGATGGCGGGCGTGCGCACATAACCAATGCCGCCGGCGGAGGGTGCCGTGCCTTCGGTGATCACGAGTCCCGCCGACGCGCGCTGTGAGTAGTACTCGATGGCCATTTCCGACGGCAAGCCCTTGGGCGCCATGCGGTTGCGGGTCATGGGCGACATGATGATGCGGTTGGGCACGGCAAGCGTGCCAATGGTGCCAGGTGTGAACAGGTCGACGTTGGCCACTGAAAATACCTCCTGCTATCGCTTGAACGTTCGAAACATAGTCTCATAGCGCCATTTTGACGATTTATCTTTAATATTGGAACATCTATCGATATTATTTCCCCTTGTGGCTACTCGAAAGCATATCGATAGCTTTCCCGCGCTGCAGGCGTGAGCCATCGGCGAGCTGCGCCGCCGAGTGCCGTCCGAACGTACTCTGAGGCCGTGCTACCACCGCAGTAGTAGGGGGCTTTGGGCTGCGCTGTCCGAGGCGGTTGCATGTGGCATTGGCTGGGCAGCCGCGACGTGTGGGGGGAGCGACCAGGTGCGCGCTGAACGTCGTCCCATCGGCAGTTCGGGTGAGTCGAAATCAGAGAGTGAGTGACTGAGCAATGATCAAAGACAGAAGCCCGTCTCTCGACACCAAAGAGTTAGTGGATGAGATCTCACGGGAAAAACGCCTTGAAATCTATCGCCTGCAGGTTCTGCTGCGCCAAGCGGAGCAGCGCGCGTACAACCTGTTTCTCGATAACAAGATCAAGGGCACGAGCCATCTCTCGTTGGGGCAGGAGGCGGTGGCCGCGGGTACAGCGGCAGCCATGCAGCCGGGCGACCTATCCTTCTGCACGTATCGCGGGCACGCGCACACGCTCGCGCGCGGCGTGCCGGTTGAGAAGGTGCTTGGTGAGCTCATGGGGCGCGATAACGGGCTGATGCGCGGCAAGGGAGGATCGATGCACCTCACGTCCGTAGAGCACGGAGTCATGGGTTCCTACGCGATCATCGGCGCACACCTGCCAATTGCGTGCGGCGCCGCATGGCGCGCTCAGTACAAGGGCCATAAAGACGTGTCCGTCTGCTTCTTTGGCGACGGCACGACCAATATCGGCGCATTCCATGAGGCGCTCAACTTTGCCGCCTACATGAAACTCCCGGTCGTCTTCGTTTGCGAAAACAACCTTTATATGGAGTACACACCGATCGCCGATGTGACCGCCGTGAAGCATCCGGCCGCTGATCGGGCCGGCGCTTATGGGCTGGAGCGCATCATCATTGACGGCAACGACGCCGACGCGGTGTACCTGACGATGTCGAAGGCCTTCGCTCGCGCCCGCTCAGGCGCAGGGCCTTCGCTGATCGAATGCCTGACATACCGTCACTCCGGCCACAGCCGCGCCGATCCGGCCAAGTACCGCCCGCCAGGTGAGCTTGAAAGGTGGAAGGAGCGCGATCCGGTCTCGAGCTATCGAAAGCGGCTCGAAGTTTTGGGGTTCTCACCCCCGACGCTCGATGCGATCGACGCGGAGGTTCAACGCATAGTTGACGACGCAACCAAGGCGTGCGAAGGCGCGCCACCGACATCGGTCGATATTTTGTTCACCGATGTTTACGCCGATGGAGGTTGCACATGGCGCAACTGACTTACCGGGAGGCTGTGGCCCGCGGTATCGCACAGGAGATGGCGCGCGACGAAAACGTCGTGTTCCTGGGAGAGGATGTCGCGAAGGCCGGCGGCGTGTTCAAGGCAACAGTCGGACTGCTCGAGCAGTTC
>CBJNAT010000350.1:0-4323 GCA_966434585.1 uncultured Gammaproteobacteria bacterium
GCCGTGGGTACTGCCGCGCGCGAGCTCTCGCACGGCAACGACGATCTGTCGCAGCGCACGCAGCAGCAGGCCGCCGCCCTCGAAGAGACGGCGTCGAGCATGGAAGAGATGACCGCGACCGTGAAGCAGAACGCGGACAACGCTCGACAAGCGAATCAACTCGCCGTCGGTGCGCGCGAGCAGGCGGAGCGGGGTGGCGCGGTCGTGCATCGCGCGGTTAGCGCGATGGGCGAGATCAACACGTCCAGCCGCAAGATCGCGGACATCATCGGCGTGATCGACGAAATCGCGTTCCAAACCAACCTGCTCGCGTTGAACGCAGCCGTGGAAGCGGCCCGCGCCGGCGAACAGGGCCGCGGCTTCGCCGTGGTCGCAACCGAAGTGCGCAACCTCGCGCAGCGCAGCGCAAGCGCCGCGAAAGAGATCAAAGACCTCATCAACGATTCGGTCGACAAGGTGAAGACCGGTTCCGAGTTGGTGGATGAGTCCGGTCGCACGCTCTCCGAGATCATGGAGAGCGTCAAGAAGGTGACCGACATCGTGGCCGAAATCGCTGCTGCCTCCGAAGAGCAGTCGGCCGGCATCGAGCAAGTCAACAACGCGGTCGGGCAGATGGACAACGTGACGCAGCAGAATGCCGCGCTGGTGGAAGAGGCCTCGGCTGCCAGCAAGGCCATGGAAGATCAGTCGAACACGCTCGTGCGTCAGATCGGCTACTTCCAGAGTCACGGTGCTGCCGCGGTGGCATTCGAAGCACCTGCACCGGTCAAGCACGCCGCCGAGTTCAAACCCTCCAAGCGAGCAGCACCGCTGCGCCGCCAGGCGAGCGCTGGCAAGCCGAAGACGACCGCAGTGCCTGCATCGAGCCACGCAGCCTCGTCAGCCGCACCGGCACCCGCGCCGCTCGCGCGTGCCGCAGGCGATGACAACGTGTGGACTGAGTTCTAGTGATAGCGGTTGGCTGACCAACGGCCGACTGCTTGTTGAAGGTTTCCACCAGAGGTTCCGATCATGTCCGCTCAACCCGCAGCTCAAGCCGAGAGCGCTCACGTCGCCAGCAATCAGATGCTGACCTTCACGCTGGGTGAAGAAACGTACGGCGTGGACATTCTCCGCGTGCAGGAAATTCGCGGCTGGACGCCCGTGACGCGCATTCCGCAGACCCCGCCGCACGTGCTCGGTGTGCTGAATCTGCGCGGCTCGATCGTGCCGATCGTGGATCTGCGCATGCGCTTCATGCTGCAACGAGCGGAGTACACCCCGCTGACCGTCATCATCGTGTTGTCAGTGGAATCCGCAGCCGGGCGTCGCGACTTTGGCATGGTGGTGGATGGCGTATCCGACGTCATCGATGTTGCCGGGTCCGACATCAAGCCCACGCCGGATCTCGGCAACCAGGTGAGCACCGAGTTCATCGAAGGTCTCGCGGCTGTGTCCGATCGCATGGTGATGCTGCTCGACATCGACAAGCTCATCGGGGGTGAGATTACGAGCATCGCCGTCGCGAATAGCTGACGGCCTCGCTCGATTTCACGCGACTGGCACTCACGAGAAGAACACGGCCACAGCTCCTATGCTAAGTGCGGCATCGAATGCCCGTCTGAACGTCGACAGCGGTCTCACAGCCGTGCTGGGGGACCGCGAGTTCGATTTCAGTCGGCACGTCGTCGAGCAGAATGCCGGGATCATCCTCGGCCCGAACAAGCGCCAGCTCGTGCAAGGCCGCTTAGGCCGTCGCTTGCGCGAGCTCGGCTTGCCGAACTATGAGGCGTACTGCGAGCACGTGCGCAACTCGGGCCCGGAAGAGCTCGTCGGCCTCATCAACGCGATTACGACCAACGTCACGTCCTTCTTCCGCGAGAAGCATCACTTCGACGCGCTCGCGCAGTACATGTTGCCCGAGGCGATGAAGCGCAACGCGGCCACGCGCCGGCTGCGTATTTGGTCAGCGGGGTGCTCGAGCGGGGAAGAGCCCTACTCGATTGCCATCACGGCGATGGCCGCGCTTCCCGCATCGCCCAAGTGGGATCTCAAAATCCTCGCGACCGACATCGACAGCGATATGGTGAGCTCCGCGAAGCGCGGCTGCTATCCCGAGGACCGTGTCGCATCCTTGAGTGAGGCGCAACTGCAAGCAGGCTTCACGCAGCGACCGGGAGATGAGGCCAACGTGTACGTCAAGTTCGACGTCGCGAGCTTCATTCGTTTCGCGCCGCTCAATCTGATGCACGACTGGCCGATGAAAGGGCCGTTCGACGTGATCTTCTGTCGCAATGTCATGATCTATTTCGATCAGGCCACGCGCGAGAAGCTCGTGCAACGCTTCGCAAGCTATCTGGCGGCGGATGGCTACTTGTGTCTCGGACACTCCGAATCGATCTACGGCCCGAGCACTCTGTTCAAGCTCGTCGGAAAGACTATTTATCGTCGCCTGGGAGGCGCGCGTGGAGCATAACTCGAACGCTCGCAATCATCCCTTGCCGCGTGCATTGCAGGGCTTCGAAAACATCCGCCGCTACCGCGATGCGCAAGGCCAAGCGATTGCAAAGCTCCTGCCCGGCGATTACTACGTCACGTGCGAGGACGAAGTGCTCGACACGGTGCTCGGCTCTTGCGTGTCCGCCTGCATCCGCAATCCAAGAACCCGCATTGGGGGCATGAATCACTTCATGCTGCCGCGCCCCAGCGGTCACGCAAACGACAACTGGGACGCCGTCGCCGGTCGTGCGACACGCTACGGCAGCGCCTCCATGGAACAACTGATCAACCGCATCCTTGCAGCGGGTGGCACGCGCGCCGATCTGGAAGTGAAGGTCTTTGGCGGCGGTCGCGTGCTCGCGAGCATGACGGATGTCGGCAATCACAACGTGGCTTTCGTTCGAGATTTCTTGAAGAACGAGGGCCTGCGCATCGTGGCCGAGGACGTGGGCGATACCTGTCCGCGGCACGTGCAGTACTTCCCGGCGAGCGGCCGGGTGCGTGTGCGGCACCTGAGCCGTGCTCAGGAAGAAACGATCGTCTCGAAGGAACAGCAGTACATGCGAGGCCTCGAGAAAGAGCCGGATGCAGGCTCCATTGATTTGTTTTAGTTCGAGCGAGCGGTCGGACTCTGATGTGCAGGACGCACGAATGCCGCGGAGCACAGGACGTGCGTGAGCGGCCTGTCGCGACCCTCGTGGGGCCAGCGAAAAGTGCGACTTTTGCTGGCCGCTCCCCACCCCCAGCGGCGGGGCACACCCATGTGCCCAGGTGGTACTCGACGGGTGGATTGGCGCCGACGAAGATAGAAGCGGGGAGAAGAAGCTCGTGGCGAAGATCAAAGTGCTCGTGGTGGACGATTCGGCGCTGGTGCGCAAGCTCATCACGGAGATGCTCGCGACCGATCACGAAATCGAAGTGATCGGCACGGCCTCCGATCCGTTCGCCGCGCGCGAGCGTATCAAGCAACTCAACCCGGACGTGATTACGCTCGACGTGGAGATGCCGCGCATGGACGGCATCACCTTCCTCGAGAACCTCATGCGCTTGCGGCCCACGCCGGTCGTGATGGTGTCCTCGCTGACACAGCGCGGCGCCGACGTGACGTTGCGTGCGCTCGAGCTCGGCGCGATCGATTTCGTACCGAAGCCGAAAGTCGACGTGGCCGGTAGTCTCACCAGCTACTCCGATGAGTTGATTGCCAAGATCAAAGTCGCAGCCAGAGCACGTGTGACGGCGCGCAGCGCAACCCCGCGCGTGTTGGCGAACGTCGATCCGCGTCGCACCGCCGACGCAGTGCTGCCGCCCTCGAGCGGCCGTGCTGTATTACGCACCACCGAGCGCATCATTGCGATCGGCGCATCGACAGGCGGCACAGAAGCGATCCGCGAGATCCTCGAGTCGCTGCCGCCGGATTCACCCGGCATCGTGATCTCTCAGCACATACCCGCGGCGTTCAGTAAGGCATTTGCCGAGCGCATGAACCGCTCTTCGGCCATGTCGGTGTGCGAGGCGCAGGACGGTCAGCAGATCCTTCCCGGTCACGTGTACATTGCACCCGGCGACCGTCATCTGCTCGTCGAGCGCGATGGTGCGCGTTATCGCTGCCGGTTGAACGATGGCCCGCATGTGAACCGACATCGTCCCAGTGTCGACGTGATGTTCCGCTCCGTGGCGCAGAACGTGGGCCCGAACGCGATCGGTGTGATCCTCACGGGCATGGGAGAGGATGGGGCGCGTGGCCTGAAGGAAATGGGCGAGGCGGGTGCGCCGACCGTTGCGCAGGACGAAGCGACGAGCGTCGTCTGGGGAATGCCGGGCTACGTGGCGCGCAACGGACTCGCA